>NZ_JAVRHI010000155.1:0-46701 GCF_034105845.1 Streptomyces sp. CRN 30
TCCGGCGTTGACCACCGCGTTGTCGAAGGACAGCGAGATTTCCAGGACGGAGAGGATCGCCACGACACCGAAAGCGGTCCACCCCCCGTAGAAGACCGCCGCGACCAGGCCGAGCGCGGTGACCGCGAACGACCAGCCGAAAGTCCTCAGGATCATCGGTCCGTCACCGCGCTCTCGGGGAGGAGGACGATGCCGTCGTCGTCGGCGTGCAGCACGTCACCCGGCCGGAACGTCAGGCCGCCGATGGTGACGGGGACGTCGACGGCTCCGGCGGCGTCCTTGGCGCTCTTGCGCGGGACGGTGCCGAGCGCCATGATGCCGAGCCGTAGCCCGGCGAGGGCGGCGCTGTCGCGGACGGCACCGTCGATGACGAGGCCGGCCCAGCCGTTGTCCTGCGCGGCCCCGGCGATGAGGTCGCCGACCAGGGCGGTGCGCAGGGAGCCGCCGCCGTCGACGACGAGAACGTGGCCCTCGCCGGGGGTGCGCAGCAGGTCGCGCAGGAGGCCGTTGTCCTCGTGGCAGGCGACGGTGCGGACCGGGCCGGCGAAGCTCCGGTCGGCGCCGAACTGGCGGAACTGCCGGTCGCAGACGCGCAGCGCGGTGCCGTACCGGTCGACGAGGTCGGCGGTGGGGACGGGGGTGACTGTCATGAGGGCTCCTTCACTGGGGGTGGCTGCCGCGCCCGCGGCTCATCCGGCCGTCAGGGGGATGCGGGAGCGAGCGCGGCAGCCTGCTCGGGGGTGAGGGGACGGGTGGTGTGTCCCCGCAGGAGGAGGTGGAGTCTGGCCGTCTCCTCCAGTTCCTCGACCGCGTCGGCGGCCTGTTCCAGCGACGCGCCCGCGACGACCGGTCCGTGGTTGGCGAGCAGCACGGCGTGGTGGTTCCGGGCCGTCCGCTCGGCCAGCGGTTCCAGCGCGCTGTCGCCGGGGGCGTGGTAGGGGAGCAGCGGGAGGGCGCCGACGCGCATGGCGTAGTACGCGGTGAGCGGCGGCAGGGCGTTGTCCGGGTCCACGCCGTCGAGGCAGGAGACGGCGGCGGCGTACGTGGAGTGCAGGTGCACGACCGCGTGGGCGGCGGGCCTGGCCCGGTAGAAGGCGGCGTGCAGGAACGTCTCCTTCGTCGGACGTGGACCGTCGAGGTGGCGGCCGCGCAGGTCCGTGCGGGACAGTTCGCCGGCGGTGACGGTGCCGAGACTGGAGCCGGTGGGGGTGAGCAGCAGGCCGCCGTCGGCGAGGCGGACGGAGAGGTTGCCGGTCGAGCCGTGGGTCAGGCCCCGGGTGAAGAGCGAGCGCGCGGTGCGGACGATGAGCGCGCGGGCGGCGGACTCGTCGGCGTAGGCGCTCACTTGGCCTCCGTGAGGGCACGGACGAACAGGTCGGGGGCGCCGAAGTTGCCGGACTTCAGCATCAGGGCGAGGTCCCCGTGGCCGGTGGTGGCGTACGTCCAGGGGACCCCGGGGTCGGCTTCCTCCCCGACGAGTACGGCCCGGACGCCGAGGGCGGTGGTGACGGCGCCGGAGGTCTCGCCGCCGGCGACGAGGAGCCGGCGTACGCCGCGTTCCACGAGGTGGGTGGCGAGGGTGCCGAGCAGCGCCTCGACCTGGGCGGCGGCTTCCGCGACGCCCAACTGAGCCTGTACGGCCGCCAGTTCCTCCGGAGAGGCGGAAGCGTAGATCAGTACGGGCAGGGCGGGGTCCTGCGCGTCGTACCAGGCCAGTGCCTCACCGGCGACGTCGCGGCCGGTGGCGGCGGCGAGGACGTCCAGGTGGAGGGAGGGCAGCCCGGCGGCGTGGAACCGGGCGATCTGTTCCAGCGTACGGGCCGAGCAACTGCCCGCCAGGACGGCGGCCCGCCCCCGGTCCGGCCGGGGGGCGGCGGTGGCCGGTGCGGTGCCGGGGCAGGCGTGTCCGATGCCCTCGGCGAGGCCGGCGGCCCCGGCCACGACCGGCAGTTCGAGCGTGGCGGCGCCCAGGACGGCGAGGTCGTCGTCGGTGAGGGCGTCGGCGACGACGTGCCGGACACCGGCCCGCTCGTGGGCCAGTACGGCGTCCCGGACGGCTTCCGTGCCGCGTCGCACGGTGGCGAGGCCGACCAGGCCCACCCCGTGCCGGGTCTGCGCGGACAGCAGCCGTGGCAGGGAGGAGTCCGTCATCGGGTTGAGGGGGTGGTGGCGCAGCGGCGAGTCGGACAGCAACTGGTCGTGGACGAAGAGGTGGCCCTGGTAGACGGTGCGGCCGTTGGGCGGGGAGGCGGGGCAGTGCAGGGTGACGGTGGCGCCCGCGGAGTCCATGAGGGCGTCGGTGACCGGGCCGATGTTGCCGTGCGGCGTGGAGTCGAAGGTGGAGCAGTACTTGAAGTAGATCTGGGCGGCGCCCTTGGTCCACAGCCAGCGCTGGGCGGCGAGGGTGTCGGCGACGGCCTCCTCGGCGGGCACGGAGCGGGACTTGAGGGCGACCACCGCGGCGTCGCAGTCCGCCGGGAGCACCGTGGTGTCGTCCGGGGCGCCGAAGACCAGGGCGGTGCGCAGGCCCGCACGCCGGAAGGCCGCGGCGACGTCCGTGCCGCCGGTGAAGTCGTCGGCTGTGCAGCCGATGCGCAGGGTCATGATCGGGAGTCTCTCCTCGGGCACCCCGCCGGGGGACGCCTTGTCAGGTGGGCCGGTGTCCTGTTCGGGGCCGTCTCGCCGGGTGTTTCCGTGCCCTGTTCGGGGCCGTCCGGACGAGCGGACCGCTCGGGCGCCGGGGCGGGTGACCGCGGTGGCCCCGCCCCGGAGTACGGACGGTCAGCTCCGGCCGGCGCGGATCGCCTTGACGACGGCGGCGGTGAACTCGGTGGTGGAGGCCGAACCGCCGAGGTCCCGGGTGGAGATGCCGGCGGCGATCGTGTCCGCCACCCCCTTCTCGATGGTCTGCGCGACAGCGGCGAGCCGCTCGTCCCCGTGCTTCGCGCCGAGCCACTCGAAGAGCATGGCGCCGGAGAGGATCATGGCGACCGGGTTGGCGATGTCCTGCCCGGCGATGTCGGGGGCGGAGCCGTGGGAGGCCTGGGCCATGGCGGTGGTGGCCGAGGAGTTGATGGACGGCGCGGTGCCCAGCGAACCGGAGATCTCGCCGGCCAGGTCGGAGAGGATGTCGCCGAACATGTTCTCGGTGACGATGACGTCGAAGTCCTGGGCGCGACGCACCAGGTGGACGGTCATGGCGTCGATGTGGAAATCGTCCACGGCGACGTCCGGGTACTCCTTCGCCACCTCCTGGCACACCGTGCGGAACAGGCCGGTGGTGAGCTTCAGGACATTGGCCTTGTGGACGATGGTCAGCTTCTTGCGGCGCGAGCGGGCCAGGTCGAAGGCGACGCGGGCGACGCGTTCGGTGGCCTCGCGGGTGATGATGCCCAGCATGATCGCGGTGTCGGGGGTGGGCATGAACTCGCCGGTGCCGGCGAAGGTGTTGCGGTCGGCGTAGAAGCCCTCGGTGTTCTCGCGGACGATGACGAGGTCGGCGTTGTCGCAGACGGCCTTCGCGCCGGGGAAGGACTTGGCCGGGCGGATGTTGGCGAAGAGCTGGAAGTGCTTGCGCAGGGTGCCCGAGGGGTTGAGGTCGGACTTGTGCGGCTCGGGGTAGCTCACCGAGTCGTGCGGGCCGAGGAACCAGGCGTCCAGTCCGGCCAGGGCGTCCTTGGTCTCCTCGGGGACGGGGGTGCCGTGGGTCTCGATCGCGGCGGCGCCCAGCGGCAGGGTCACCCAGTCGACGGAGACGCCGGCGGCCTCGGCGGCGGCGGTGGCGATCTCGACGGAGGACGGGACGATCTCCGGGCCGATGCCGTCGCCGTCGAGGACGCCGAGGCGGTAGGTCTTGCTGCTCATGGTGCGGGTTCCTCTCGAAGAAACTGGGGGAGTGCGGTGGGGTCAGGACAGGACGGTCGCGGCGTCGGTCAGCGCGGTCCAGGAACGGGCGGCGGCCCTGCGACTGTCCCCGTCCTGGGTGTGTTCCAGGGTCAGCCAGCCGGTGAAGCCGCCGGCTCGCAGAGCGGTGAACAGGGCGGGGAGCCGGGGGTCACCCACGGTCAGCGGACCGCGGGTGGCGTGGGCGGCGAGTTGCAGACAGCCCGTGACGCGGGCGTGGTCGGTGACGGCCCGCACCGTGTCGACGCCCTCGGCGTCGAGGTGGTGGGTGTCAAGGACCAGCCCGGCACCGGCGTCCAGTGTGCCGATGACGGCGAGGGCCTCGGCCGGGGTGTGCCACAGCGAGGTGTTGGCGCGGGACTGGGGTTCGAGAAGGAGCCGGGTGCCGTGGTCGGCGGCCTCCTCGGCCAGTTGCTGCACGGCGCGTTCGGCCCACAGGCGCTGCATGTCCTCAAGCCCTGGCAGGAAGCGGCCGCGGGCCTGGCCGAGGGTGACCGGGACACCCAGTGCACCGGCCAGCCGGGCCGCGCCCAGCAGCCGGAACAGGGCGTGGCGGCGGACGTCGGGCGAGGGGTCGGTCAGGGTCAGCCGGTCCTGTGCGGCGACGGGGCCGGTGCCGATGCCGAGGACCGTCAGTCCCGCCTCCTCCACGGTCCGGGCCAGCGCTTCGGCGTCCTGGGCGCCGGTCTCGCGGACCTGGATCTCCACGCCGTCGTAGCCCAGTTCGGCCAGTTCGCGGACGGCCTCGGCGAGCGGGGCCGAGTGACCGAGCACCATGGGAGAAGCGCAGTCGTCGGCGGAGACGGTGTAGGCCAGCGGCCAGGGCAGTCCCGTACTCATGACACGACCGCCGGGGCCCCGGCCGGGGTGAGCAGGCCGCGCAGTTCACGGGCGGCCGCACCGGCACCGTCCAGCACCGGCACGCCCAGCAGGGCGGCCAGGGCGTCGCGCGCCGGGGCGAGCGAGTACTGCGCCAGGAGCACCGCGTCGGCGTCGGTGCCGCCGGCCGCGTGCAGGGCGTCCGCCAGGTGACGGGCGGCCGCCGCCGGTTCGGCACCGGCGGCCTGCTCGCTCAGCGCCGTCACGAGGTCGACGGGCCGGTCCGGGCGGACGGCCGGGACGAGCGCTTCGAGCTGGGCGACGGCCGCCGGGACGGCCGGCGGGGTGGAGGCGACGACGGCGATCCGCCGGTACGGTCCGGACAGGGCGGCCTTGAAGAGCGACTCGTCGGACTTCAGCACCGGTACGTCCCACAGCGCTCGGGCGGTGTCGACCACCTCTCCGTAGGAGGAGCAGGTCAGCAACAGGCCCTGGGCGCCGCCGTCCATGACGTGCGCGATCAGTCGGAGCATGCGGCGGCGCAGCGCGTCGGTGAGGCCGCCGGTCGTCCGGGCGTCGTCCAGCAGACGGTCGTCCAGGACGTTCCAGACCGTGGCTCTCGGGAACTCCTGGGCGAACGCCTCCTGGGCGATGCGGTGGGCGGCCGGCACGGCGTGGATCATGGCGACCAGGGGAGGGGATTCGTTCACCGGGCTTTACCTCTTCCGGTAGGCGGGGACCGGCGGGGGTCCCGGCCGGGGGCCGGTCTCCGGCCGGTCGGGAGAGGCTCCCTGACGGCGAAGGACGCGGGCCCGAGACGGGGACGGCGGCGTGGTGTCGCGCTGCCGCGCCGCCACTGTAGATCGAACCGGTCAACCGGTCAACCGGTTGCGCCGACGGTGAGACCGGGGTGCCGGGTCCGTTCCCGTCCCGGCCGTCGGGGCCGGCGACCCCGGCCGTCGGAACCGGCGACCCCGCGCGTCCGGCCAGGGCGCCCGCGCGCCGGGGTGGTCCCCCCCCCGGAGATACCGAGGGGCACCGCGCCCTCCCTGGCCACCCCCGGCTCACGCCTTCCCGTCATCGGCGTCTGCCGTTTGGCTGTCACCGGCGTCTGCCGCCTTCCCACCATCGGCGTCTGCCGCTTGACTGCCACCGGCGTCTGCCGCCTGCCCCGTCGGCTCATGCCGCCCGGCGGCCGGTGGCTCCCGGCGGTCCGGTGTCGCCCCGTGCGGTGCCCCCGTCAGCCCTCGCGCTGTTCCAGTGCCTTCATCAGGCGCCGGGACGCCCCGGCCATATGGCGGGCCATCGCCGTACGCGCGGCCTCCGCGTCGCCGTTCGCGACCGCCTCGAAGATCGGTACGTGGTCGTCGTAGGCCACCTCGCGGGAGCGGACCGCGCCCGTGCGTTCCACCCAGCCGCGCTGGATCATCGCCCGCATGCCCTTGAGCATGTCGCGCAGCACCGTGTTCCCGGCCAGTTCGCCGAGGGCGGCGTGGAACGCGGTGTCCGCCTCGGGGAACTCCTCGTCCGGGCACTCCCGCATCGCGGTCAGGCGGGTCCGCAGCAGCTCGACGCCGGCCTCGTCGCGCGCCTCCGCGGCCAGTCCCGCGACGATGACCTCCAGTTCGGCACGGGCCTGCACCATGTCGCGGGCGCCCCGCTCACCGAGTACCAGACCCAGCTCGAACAGCCGGTAGAGCACGTCCGAGTCGGTGCCGCGGAAGTACGTCCCGCTGGACTGCCGGATCTCCAGCAGTCCCAGGAAGCCGAGTGACTTGATGGCCTCGCGCACGGTGGGCCGGTTGACCCCGAGCATCTCGGTGAGCTGCCGCTCCGAAGGGATGCGGTCCCCGGGCTGGACCTCGCCGGACATCAGGTAGTCGATGAGGCGGCGGGAGACCTCGGCGGCCAGCGGCTCGCGCGGCTCGACCGTGATTCTGGCGAGTTCGGCCATCGATTTCCTCACTTCGGTATTGACGCGATGGCCGGATTCTAGTTACCTACCGGCAATCCGGTAAACCGGTTGTCCGGAAGCCGACGGTCGAGCCGCCGTCCTTCCGCCCCGACCGGCGGTCCGGTTCCCCCAGACCTGCCAGGCGCACTCCTGACGTCCTCGTCGGCCCCCTGGCCTCCTCGACCGTGCGCCCGCCGAGCCGCCGTCCGACCGGCGGCCCTCGGTCCTGCCCCAAGGAGCAACGATGCTCGCCGTCCTCGGCTTCGCCACGCTGGGCAGCTTCATGCTGCTCGTGATGCGGAAGTACCTCTCCGCGTTCACCGCCATCATGCTCACCCCCATCGTCGCCGCCGTGATCGCGGGCAAGGGGGGCAAGCTCGGCGACATGATCATGAACGGCCTGGACACGGTCGCGCCCACCGCGGCCCTGCTGCTCTTCGCCGTCCTCTACTTCGGCCTGATGATGGAGGTGAAACTGTTCGAGCCGGTGTGCCAGGCCATCGTCCGAGCCTCCAAGGGCGACCCCGTCAAAATCGTCATCGGCACCGCCGTCCTGTCGCTCTGCGTCGCCCTGGACGGCGACGGCACCACCAGCTACATGATCGTCTGTTCCGCGTTCCTGCCCATCTACCGGCGCCTCGGCATGAACCCGCTGATCCTCGCCACGCTCGCGGCGATGTCCCTCGGCACCATCTCCGGGTCCACCCCCTGGGGCGGCGCCGCCACCCGCGGGATCAGTGTTCTGCACCTCAACGCCAGTGAGTACTTCGTCCACATGATCGGCCCGATGGCCCTGACCAGCCTGGCCATCATCGCCGTCGCCTACTGGCTCGGCCTGCGCGAACGCCGCAAGATCGACCCGGAGAAGCTCGCCGCGTACAAGCTGGAGATCGCCTCGGGCGAGGCGTTCGAGCGGGTCGTGGTGGACTGGCGGATGTGGTTCAACGCCGCCCTGACCGTTCTGCTGATGGTGCTCCTCATCCTGGAGGTCGCCGACCTCCTCGTCCTCTTCATGGTGGCCTTCGTCGTCGCGCTGCTCGTCAACATCCGCGCCATCGGCGACCAGCAGGAACTCATCAAACGGCAGGCGTCCAACGCCGTCCCGGTCATGATCCTGGTCCTGGCCGCCGGCGTCTTCACCGGCATCATGACCGACTCCGGCATGATCAAGGCGATGGCCGACGCGGCCCTGTCGATCGTCCCGGACGGCTGGGGCAACGTCATCCCGCTGTTCACCGCGGTGCTCGCCCTGCCGCTGGGCTTCTTCATGTCGAACGACGGTTACTGGTTCGGTGTCGTCCCCGTCCTCGCGGAGTCCGCGAGTCACTACGGCATCGACGCCAACGAGATAGCGCGGGCCGGCGCCATCGGCCAGATCCTCCACATGATGGGCCCCACCTCGGCTCCTCTCTGGGTCCTCATCGGCCTGGTCAAGACCGAACTCGGCGACTTCCAGAAGCACGCCCTGCGCTGGGGCGTCCTCGTCTCCTTCGCCTACATCGCCTTCGCCCTCCTCACCGGCGCGATCAGCATCACCTGAGCCGTGCGTACGGCCCCGGATCTGGACCTGGACGCCGTCGTCGAGACCGGCGTCACCGCCCGGGTCGACGCCGAGCACGCGAAGGCCGCCGCCGGTCAGGCGTAGTTGTCCCCGTGGGTGAGGGTCTCCCAGGCCGTGAAGAGCGCGTTGGTGCCGGCCGGGCGCTGCTGGAGGGTGAGCGCCTGGGTGTTGGTCATCGCGATGCCGAGCCGGTTGTGCAGGGCGTTGTAACCGACCTCGGTGACGGGTCCGAGGCCCCGGGTGAGCGAGCCGCCGCACAGCCAGTCGGGAACGGCGGTGCCCAGTTCGTACTTCGACTGGAAGCCGAGTGCCTGGCGCAGCCGTTCGCCGACGTCGGTGCCGTACAGGTCCTGCCCCTGGATGCGGCTGGTCTCCGCGACGTGCGAGATGGCGGAGATGCCGTATCCGGTGTGGGTGAGGTCGCGGCACGTCTCCTGGGTGAGGCCGGTGACGAAGGTGGACTGCCCCTGCCAGTAGGAGACGACCTTGTCCCGGGTGTTCAGGTTCTGGCTCGGCACGGTCTTCGGCAGGTCGCCGTCGGAGGCCAGGTAGACGTAGGCGGCGGCGCGGGTGCGGAACCTGGCCATGGCGGAGTCGTAGGAGGACTTGTCCTCCAGGAAGACGGAGATGCCGACGGCCGCCTCCGTCATGGACAGTTCCCAGTTGCCGTTGGAGTTGGAGCCCTTGATGACCACCGGCAGGTAGACGTCGCGCAGCATGCCGGCGAACCGGTCGGCGCCCGGCCAGCCGCCGGTGTACGTGTACTTGATGATCTCGGCGGCCTTGGGCCAGGAGGAGCCGGCCCAGCCGGTCTGCAGGGGCGCGTTGCTGTTGGTGTGGCTCTTGATCACGGCCGACCAGGCGTCCATGATCTCGATGGCCTTCTGGGCGTAGCGGGCGTCACGGGTGATGTACCAGGCGAGGGCGTCGGTGTAGGCGGCGATCGCGTCCTGGCGTTCGTCGGTGCAGCCGTAGTTCGGGTTGGAGTACGAGCCACACTCCACGGTGGCCCGGGGTTTAGGGGTGCGGCCGAGGTCGGCGTAGGAGGAAGCCGTCATCTGGTCGTAGGCGCCCTTCCACGGCTGGGCCCCGGCCAGGACCTGGGTACGTACGTGATCCAACTGGGCGCGGGAGACGGTCACTCCGGGGTGGGTGAACGTGGCGGGCGCGGCCTCGGCGCGCGGGGCTCTGGGCAGCAGCAGGCCGCAGGTCACCACGGAGACCAGGGCGAGGAGGAGGACGACCCGGGTGGTGCGGTGGGCCGGAGGAGGGACGACAGGCATGTGGCAGCCATCCGTTCTTGTATGTGAACGATGGGTGGGGGACTGAACATGTGCGTCGGGCGCTGACCTTAGGTACGCACCAATGCCGCGTCAAGGGGGTAGGCCGCACCGGCTGTGTCCTTGATCACGGAAAAACGCGGGTTATCCCGTGATGTCCTGGGAAGCAGCGCCCGGTGTCCCGAACCGACCTGAAACACGCACAGCCCGACGGTCCGCCCTCGCCCGAGGACGACACCGCCTTCCTCGGCCAGCCCCGCGGCCTGCTCACCCTCTCCGGCCTGGAGGTCTGGGAGCGGTTCTCGTTCCTCGGTATGCAGGCGATCCTCGTCCTGTACTTCGCCGACACGGTCGCCAACGGCGGCCTGGGCATGTCCGCCGGCACCGCCGCCTCGGTCTCCGCCGCCTACGGCACCCTGGTCTACCTCGTCTCCGTCGCCGGCGGCTGGCTCGCCGACCGCATCCTCGGCTCGTACCGCGCGGTGCTGTGGGGCGGCATCCTGATCGCCTGCGGCCATTACGCCATGGCCGTGCCCGCCGGCGCCATGACCTGGGTGGGCCTCGGCCTCATCAGCGCGGGCACCGGCCTGCTCAAGCCCAACGCCGCCACGATGGTCGGCAAGCTCTACCGGACCGAGGACGAACGCCGGGACGCCGGTTTCGCGGTCTACTACATGGCCATCAACATCGGTGCCTTCGCCGGGCCGCTGGTCACCGGCTGGCTCAGCGACCACCAGGGCTGGCACTGGGGCTTCTCGGCGGCGGCGACAGGCATGACCCTGGGCCTCGCCCAGTACGTCCTCGGCCGCCGCAACCTCGCCGGGCGCCAGCACACCGCCGGGTCACCGCTCGCACCGGCCGCCCTGCGCCGCACGGTCCGCCTGACCGTCGCCGGGGCCGTCGCGGTGGCGGTCGTCGCCACGGCCCTCGCGCTCGCCGGGTGGCTCACCATGTCCCGCTTCGTCGACCTCCTCACACTGATCTCCGTCGTCGCGCCGGTGGTCTACTTCGCGGTGATGTTCGCCAGCCCCCGGGTGAGCACCGCGGAACGCGGCCGGCTCAGGCCCTACGTCGTGCTCTTCCTGGCCTCCACCGTCTTCAACTTCGTGCTGTTCCAGGCGTACTCCACGATGATGCTGCTGGCTTCGACCGACGCCGGGACCACCGTCCTCGGGTTCGACTTCCCGGCCAGTTGGTACGCCTCCGCGCTGGGCGCCTTCGAGGTCGCGCTCGCGCCCGTGGTCGCCGCCGTGTGGGTGCGCATGGGACGGCGGCAGCCGCACGCCTCCAACAAGATCGCCATCGGTGTCGTGCTGGGCGGCCTGTCCTTCCTGCTGATGGTCCTGCCCACCGCCGGCGACGACTCCGGCGGCCACCTGATGTCCGCCTGGTGGATCGTCGGCTCCTACCTGCTGCTGGGCCTCGGTGACGTCGTCCTGGAGACCTCCGGCATGTCGGCCACCACCAAGCTGGCCCCGGCCGCCTTCTCCAGCCAGACCATGTCCCTGTGGTTCCTGTCCCTCGCCCTCGCCAACGGCATCCAGGCCCAGACCGTCAAGCTCTACGACGACGTGTCCCACTCGGCCTACTTCGGCGTGAACGGCGCGATCGCGGTGGCCGCGGGCCTCGCCGTCATGGCCGCCGCACCGTACCTGCGCCGCACCATGCACCCTGTCCACTGACGTACACGTATCTGGATCCCCACACATGCGCCTCCGCACGACCTTCCCCCACGAGACCACCTGCGAGGATCTGCGCATCCCGCTCCCGGACGGCACCCACCTCTACGCCCGGATCTGGCGCCCGCTCACCCCCGAACCCGTACCGGCACTCCTCGAATACCTCCCCTACCGCCTCTCCGACTGGACCGCGCCGCGCGACGCCCAGCGCCACCCCTACTACGCGGGCCACGGCTACGCCTCCGTCCGCGTCGACGTCCGGGGACACGGCAACAGCGAGGGCAGACCGGGCGACGAGTACTCCGCGACCGAACTCGCCGACGGCGTCGCGGTCGTCGAGTGGCTGGCGGCCCAGCCCTGGTGCAACGGCCGGGTCGGCATGTTCGGCATCTCCTGGGGCGGTTTCAACTCCCTGCAGATCGCCGCGCTCGCCCCCGAGCCGCTCAAGGCGGTCGTCACGGTGTGCTCCACCGACGACCGCTACGACAACGACGTGCACTACATGGGCGGTTCCGTCCTCGCCGTCGACATGCACGCCTGGGCGTCGACCATGCTCGCCTTCGCCTCCCGCCCGCCGGACCCCCGGTACGCCGGCGAGGGCTGGCGCGACCTGTGGCTCGACCGGCTCCAGCACCTGGACCCGTTCATCCACACCTGGCTGGACCACCAGACCCGCGACGCCTACTGGCGACACGGCAGCGTCTGCGAGGACTACGGCGCGATCGACGCCGCCGTCCTCGCGGTGGGCGGCTGGCACGACCCGTACCGGGACACGGTGTTCCGGCTCCTCGAACACCTCCCCGCCGACCGGGTCCGCGGGCTGATCGGGCCCTGGTCGCACCAGTACCCCGACCGCGGCCTGCCGCCGGGCCCCGCCATCGGCTTCCTCCAGGAGACCCTGCGCTGGTGGGACCAGTGGCTGAAGGGCGAGGACACCGGCGTACGGCAGGACCCGCCGCTCCGCGCCTACCTCAGCGACTCCCACCGCCCGGCCACCGTGTACGACACCCTGCCCGGCCGCTGGGTCGGCGAGCCCGCGTGGCCCTCGCCCAACGTGACGACCGTCCCGTACGCCCTGCGGGGCATGCCCGTGCCGGTCCGTTCGCCGCAGCACACCGGCGTCGACGCGGGCCGGTTCTTCCCCTTCGGCAACGACGCCGACCTGCCGCCCGACCAGCGCGAGGAGGACGCCCGCTCCGCCTGCTTCGACTTCCTGGCGGAGGAGGAGACCTGGGTACTGGGCCGGCCGCGCGTGCGCCTGCGGATACGGTCGGACGCGCCACGCGGCCAGGTCGTCGCCCGCCTGTGCGACGTGGCACCGGACGGCTCCTCCACCCTCGTCACCCGCGGCGTGCTCAACCTCTCCGCGCGCCACGGCCGCGACCGGGCGGTGGAATGGGAACCCGGGACCACCGAGGAGGTCACCTTCGAGCTGAACGGCATCGGGCACGTCTTCCCGCCGGGCCACCGCGTCCGGCTCGCCGTCTCCTCGGCGTACTGGCCGTGGATCTGGCCGCAGCCCGGCTCCGAGGCGGGATTCACCCTGGAGCCGGTGGGCAGCGCCCTCGAACTGCCGGTGCGCGACCGGCACGTCACGGACCACATCACCTTCGCCGAGCCCGAGCAGGCCGTACCGCTGGGCGTCCGGACGCCGGCCCCGGCCGACGGGACACGCCCCGAGCGGCTGGTCGTCCGGGACGTCGCCGAGGGGACGTGGCGACTGGAGGTCGACCCGCGCTACGGCGGCACCCGGGTGTACCCCGACGGACTGCGGTTCACGGAGGACGCGCTGGAGACGTACACGATCCAGGAGGCGGACCCGCTGTCGGCCGCCACCCGCTCGGAGTGGACGGTCCGGCTGCACCGCCCGGACCTCGGCTGGGACGCACGGGTCCGCACCCGCTCCGGCATCACCTGCGACGCGACGCACTTCACCACGTCGAACGAGGTGATCTGCACGGACGGCGACGAGGTGGTGTTCCGGCGGACGTGGGAACGACGGATCCCGCGGACGGCAGGCTGAACACGGACCCCGGGCCGCGCTTCCGGTCGGGACCGGAAGCGCGGCCCGGGGTGGGCCGTTCACCGTGGGTGGGTGGTGGCGAGAGCCGCGGTGAGTCCCTTCAGGAGGGCCGCGTCCTCGTGGTCGGCGCTCGCCCAGGCGATGTGTCCGTCGGGGCGGACCAGTACGGCACGTACGTCGGTGAAGGCGGCGGGACGCCGGTGCGGGACGCCGCGGTGGACGCGGAGGCCCGGCCCGGCGAACGCGTCGAGGGAGCGGGTGGTGCCGTCCGTGAGGTCGAGCAGGAGGTAGCTGTCGGCGCGCAGCAGGGCGAACAGGCCGGTGCCGCCGAGCGGAAGGTCGGGGGCGCGGGTCCCGGTCAGCGGGTGCGCGTCGGCGCCGTCGGGCGGGTAGGCGACCGACACTGAGCTGACCTGCGCCGCCAGGCGGTCGTTCAGCTCGGGCAGCTCGGCGATCAGGCCGGCCAGCAGCCCCCGCAGCCCGAGTCCCTCGGCGCTGAACGCCGTCATCAGGGCGACCTGGGCGCGGCTCGTCGCGGTGAGGTCGGCGCCGACCGGGTGGCGCTCGGCGTGATAGGTGTCCAACAGGGCGGCGGGGGCCCAGCCGTTGAGCACGGCGGCCAGCTTCCAGGCCAGGTTGCCGGCGTCCTGGACACCGACGTTCATGCCGACACCGCCCGCCGGGAAGTGCTGGTGCGCGGCGTCACCGGCGAGGAAGACGCGGCCCGCGCGGTAACGGGCCGCGAGGCGGGTGGCGTTGCCGAACCGGGAGAGCCACACCGCGTCCCGCATACCGAAATCGGTACCGGTCACGGCGACGGCGTTCTCCCGCAGCTCCTCCAGCGTCGGGTCACCGGGCCAGCTGGTCGTCACGTCGCGCGGGACGATACCCACCACACGGTGCAGACCGCCGGGCATGGGCGCGGCCATGAGCGTGCCCGCCGGACCGAACCAGCTGCTGCCGGGGGCGGGCGGCTCGTCCAGGACCACGTCACCGAGCCAGCCCAGCACGGTGGAGGGGGTGCCGGGGAAGTCGATGCCCGCCGCGGCGCGCACGGTGCTGCGGGTCCCGTCGCAGCCCACCAGGTAGGCGGCCCGCAGGATCTGGGTCCCGTGCTCTCCCCTGACGTGCACGGCGATGTCGTCGGGGCCGTCGGTGAAGCCGGTGACCTCGTGCCCGCGCAGGATGTCCGCGCCCAGGTCGAGAGCCTGCTGTTCGAGCAGCGCCTCGGTGCGCTCCTGCGGCAGGGCCAGGGTGTGCGGGAACGGGGTGGGCAGCCGGCGGAAGTCCAGCCGCGTGTCCAGGACGCCGAAGTGCCCGCCGGGCAGGGCCACGCCCTCGGCCACGAAGGGTTCGTGCACGCCGCGGGAGGCGAACGTCTCGATGGTCCGCGGGTGCACGGTCAGGGCACGGGAGCGCGCGTCGCGTTCCGTGCGGCGCTCGATGACCGCGACGGTGACACCGGCCCGGCGGAGTTCGCCGGCCAGCCACAGCCCCACGGGACCGCCACCCGCCACGACGACCTGGTACTTCATGGTTCTCGCCCTCTTTCGTCCAGGCTCTTGGTCGGTGACCAAGCGCTGATGCCGGAGTAAACTAGGTCAGTGACCAATAAGCAAGTGAGGGAAAGCGCCGCGGACCGGCTCACCCGCGCGGCCGTGATCGACGCCGCGCTCGCGGTGCTGGCGGAGCGCGGACTGGACGGACTGTCGACCAGGGCGGTCGCCGACCGTCTCGGGGTCCGCATGAACACCGTCCTGTGGCACGTGAAGACCAAGGCCCGGATGGTGGAGCTGATGGCCGACGCCGTGCTCGGCACCGTCACCCACGAGGACCTCCCCGACGACGCCCCGGCGCGCGTACGGGACCTGGCCGGCCGCTACCGGCGGGCCCTCCTCGCGCACCGCGACGGAGCCGCCCTCGTGGCCGGCACCTACCCGGCCGAACCCCACACCCTGCGCTTCGCCGACCACCTGGTCCAGGCGCTGCTCGCGGCCGGGGCGGACGAGCGGCAGGCGGCCTGGACCACCTGGACGCTCACCTACTTCGTCCTCGGGCTCGCGCAGGAGGAGCAGGCCGCGCCCGGCCGGGACGACGACCGCCTCGACCGGGCGGTGAGCGCCGGTGAACACCCCTCGCTCAGCCGGGTCCTGGAGTATCTCGGTCCGGGGTCCTTCGACGACCGGTTCGCGTTCGGACTGGAGGCGATCCTGTCCCGGGTGGGGGTGTGACCGGCCCCGTCCGTCCTCAGCGGTCGGTCTCGGCCAGTGTCGACTCCAGCAGACCGAGGCCGGCCAGGATCCCGGCCCGCTGCTCCGCGGAGAGCCCGCGCACCGTGGACCGCTCCAGCTCCGCCCAGGCGCTGTCGACCCGCGCCCGCAGCGCCAGGCTGCTCTCCGTCGCCTCGACGATCACGGCGCGACGGTCCGTGGGGGAGGGGGAGCGGCGCACCAGCCCCGCCCTCTCCAGGCGGGCGATGCTGCGCGCCATCGTCGGCGCGTCCGACTCGACGGCCGCGACCAGGTCGACCTGCCGCTGCGGACCTCCGTCCCACAGCGCCATCAGCACCAGCTCCTGCCCCGGACGCAGGCCGCTCTCGCGCAGCAGCCGCCCCGCCAGCGCCTTGTGGAGCCGGGCCACCCGGAAGATCGCGTGGCTGACCGGCCCGGCACCCGGTGCCGCACCCTGTTCCGTCGCCCGCTCGGCCATGCCGTGATGGTACTCCGGAAAAAAGTTGTCCGGCCAAGGAATGTCTTCGCTCTCGTTGGTTGTTCGGCTAAGTAACCGCACGTTCCGACCCGAGGAGAGCGACCGTGACGAACGCCTTCGACCCCATGACCGCCGGCGCGCTGAAGCTGCGCAACCGGATCGTGATGGCCCCGATGACCCGCAGCCGCGCCCACGGCACCCTGCCCACCGCCGACACGGCGACCTACTACGCCCAGCGCGCGAGCGCCGGTCTGATCGTCACCGAGGGCACCCAGCCCTCGGCCGTCGGCCAGGGCTACCCCGACACGCCCGGCCTGCACACGGCCGAACAGGTCGCCGCGTGGCGGCCGGTGACCGACGCCGTGCACGCGGCGGGCGGCACGATCGTCGCCCAGCTCATGCACACCGGCCGCATCGGCCACCCGAGCACCACCGAGGCGGCCGGCCACGGCGCGCTCACCCCGGTCGGACCGTCGCCCGTCAAGGCGGCCGGGCAGGTCTTCACCCCGACCGGGCCCCAGGACCACGTCGTGCCCGACGAACTCACCGACGAACAGATCGTCCGGACCGTCGCCGACTTCGCAGAGGCCGCCCGCAACGCCGTCGCCGCCGGCTTCGACGGCGTCGAGATCCACGGCGCCAACGGCTATCTGCTCCACCAGTTCCTGGCCGGCAACACCAACCTGCGGACCGACCGCTGGGGCGGCTCGCCGGAGCACCGCATCCGGCTCACCGTCGAGGTCGCGCGGGCCGTGGCGGCGGCGATCGGCGCCGACCGCACCGGCATCCGGCTCTCCCCGGCCAACGGACTCGGGGACACCGCCGAGGCCGACCACACCACCGTCTACCCCCTGCTCGTCGCCGAGCTGGACCGCCTCGGCCTCGCCTACCTCCACCTCGTGGAGGCCGGTGCCCCCGCCCTGACGCCCGTACTGCGCGCCGCGTGGTCCGGCACGCTGATCCTCAATCCCGCCGATGCCGATGCCGATGCCGACGCCGCCGGGCCGTCGCGTCGGCTCGGCCTGATCGGCGACGGCGGCGCCGACGCCGTCTCCTTCGGCCGGCTGTTCCTCGCCAACCCGGACCTGGTCGCCCGGCTCGCGGACGGCGCCGCCCTCGCCGAGCCCGATCTGAGCAAGGCGTACGGCGGCGACCACCGCGGATACACCGACTACCCGGCCCTCGACGGCACTCTGCCGACCCTGCCGCCCCTGCCGACGCTCTGAGCGGCCACCGGCACCCTGAGATCATTTGAACCCCGCGCCCCCTCCGAAACGTTGAGTGAAGGGGCGAACTCTCCCTCCATCCGATCGATGAAGGAGCACACTTGCGTCAGCCAACTGTCGCCAGTCGTCGTGCGGTTCTCCAGGGTGCCGCCGGAGTCGCGGCCGCCTCGGCCCTCGGGGTCGGGGCGGCGGCCACGTCCGCGGCCGCCGCTCCGGGAGCCGCGGCTTCGGGAGCCGCGACGGTCCGGGTGCCGCGTACGGTCGCGCACTCGCTCGCGGGCACCGGCGCGCACGCCGGTCCGGTCCGTACGCGGTTCCCCATCGGACACGTCGGCGTCTCCTGGACCGGCGTCCGGCGCGGGGTGGCCATCCGGCTGATCGAGGAGGACGGCACCCTCGGCACCTGGACGAACCTGCGGCCGCTCTGCTCGGCCGGTGCCGACGGTACGGAGCGGGACACGGCCGAGCGGTCCAGCGTCCTGCTCCCGGCCGGCGGGGCCGCCGGGTACGAACTGCGGCTCCCCGCGGGCGCGGAGAACGTCCGCTCCACCGCCCTCGACACGGTGGGCGGCCCGGCCACGAAGGTCGCGGCGGCCGCGACGACCACCCGCATCGGCGACGTGGAGATCGTCACCCGGGCCGGATGGGGTGCCGACGAGTCCCTGCGCTTCAAGGACGACGGGACGGAGAACTCGCCGCAGACGTACTACCCGGCGCAGACGCTGACCGTCCACCACACCGCGGGACCGAACGACGACCCCGACCCGGCCGCCACCATCCGCGCCTACTACTACCTCCACGCCATCGAGAACGACTGGGGCGACATCGGCTACCACTTCCTCATCGACGAGGCCGGTGTCGTCTACGAGGGCCGGTACTCCGGCACGGACGGCATCCCGGCACACGACGCGGACGGCGACATGGTGACCGCCTTCCACGCCGCGGGCTACAACTCGGGCAACATCGGCGTCGCGCTGCTGGGCACGTTCGTCGACCAGGCGCCCACGTCCGCGGCGCGCGCCTCGCTGACCGCGCTCCTCGCGGCCCTGGCCGACTACCACGGCTTCGACCCGCGGGCCGAGGTCACCTTCGTCAACCCGGTGAACGGGGTGACCAAGGACGTCCACATGATTAGCGGCCACCAGGACTGGCTGGCCACCGAGTGCCCCGGCGCCGTGCTCTACACCGACCTGCCCTCACTCCGTACGGACGTGGCCTCGGCTCTCTGAGCCGGACGGCTCACCGGTCCCGGTAGGCCGAGGACCGCTTTCCGGCCGGGTATCCGAACGGCCGTGACCCCACTGGACCCGGGCGGCGGACTCGGCGAGGCTCGACCCCAGAGCGAGCGGGAGAGGGGCGAGCGGGAGAGGGGCGAGCGGGGAAGGGGCAAGCAGGGAGGGGCGAGCGGGGAAGGGGCGAGCAGGGAGGGGCGATGGCCTGGCCGCGACGTGCGTGGCTCGTGCTCGGACTCCGTGCGGACCGGTCCGGCCGTGCGGCACTGGCCTGGGCGGCGGACGCGGCCGCCGCCCGCGATCTCCGCCTCCGTCTGGTCCGCGTCCCGGCCCGGCACCCGGACGACGCCGTGACGGACCTGTGCGAGCGGGCCCGTACGGCCGCGACGGTCGTCCTCGGCGCGGCCACCGGCCCCGACCCCGTCGTCCGGCGGGTCCTCGCGCACGCCCGCTGTCCCGTCGTCGTCGTGAACGACGCCCCGGGCACCGCCGACCGGGTGCCGGCCGACGTACTCGTGGGTGTGGAACTCAGCTGGTACGGACGACGTCGTCCCGCGAACGCCGTCGACCACGCCTTCGCGGAGGCCGCACGCCTCGGCGTGGGGCTGCGCGCCCTGCACGTCTGGCGGCCGCCCCCACTGGGCGTCATGGACGAGACCGCCGCCGTACGGGAGTACCAGCGGCTGCTGGCCGCCCTGGTGGCGTCCCGTCAGGTCCTGTACCCGGAGATACGGGCCCGGTGCGAGGTCGTGCGCGGGCGGCCGGCGCGAGTGCTCCGCCGGGCGGCCGCTCATGCGTCGCTCCTGGTCATCGGCGCCCCGGGCCGTCCCCGGCCCGCCGGACGGTGGGCCGGTCCGGTGGTCCGCGGCACCCTCGGCCGGACACCGTGTCCGGTCGCCGTCGTCCCGCCCGGGTACGCGGACGCCCGCCGGAGGTCCCTGCCCCGCGCCGGCCGGCTCCTCCGCCGGACCCGGGCGACCGTACGCCGCCTCAGGGTCCGCGGCCGATGAGCGGTGCCGTGGTGATGTGGTGATGTGGTGCCATGGTGCTGTGGTGCCGCGGTGCCGTGGTGTCTGCCACGTCCGGGTTTCCGGAGCCGACGCCGCGTCAGGCGTCGACGAGCTCGGCCGGCGACGCGCCCCCCGACGCCGTCTCCTGAGCGCCGCGCCACTCGCGCGGCGCCATCCCGTAGGCGGCCCGGAAGACCCGGCTGAAGTGCGCGGCACTGGTGAAACCCCACCGGTGGGCCACCGCGGCGATGGTCGCGTTCCCGTGCAGGGCCAGGTCGCGCCGGCACTCCTCCAGACGGCGCCGCTGGATCCACCGGCCGACCGTGGCGTCCGTGCTCTGGAACAGCTTGTGCAGGTACCGCAGGGAGATGTGGTGCGCGCGGGCGATGACCTGCGGGGTCAGATCGGGGTCGGCGAGATGCCGGTCGATGAACGCCTGGATGCGCAGCAGCAGCGCCCGGCTCCCGTCGGGGTTCTCCTCGACCGCTTTCTCCAGCACCTCCTCGGCCAGGACGCCGAGCAGGTCCACGACATTGCGGGCCATCAGCTCACCGGTACGCGGCGGGTAGCTTCCCGCACCGTCCACCAGCCCGGCCAGGAAGGGCGACACCAGGGCGCCGAGGAACGAGTCAGGGCCGAGCGGGTGAGCCGTCACCCGGGCGATCTCGGGCTCGGTCAGGCCGAGCACGTCCCTCGGAATGACGAGGGACTTGGCCCGGAACGCCTGGGGCAGGATCAGCCGGAGGGGGCGGCCCATGTCGTACACGAAGATGTCCCCGGGGCCGAGCATCGCCGTGCGGCCGTCCTGTTCGAGGCGGCCCACCCCTCGGTCGAGCATCTTGACGACGACGTGCTCGTCCAGTCCGTCCTGGCGGATGTGCCGGCGCGTCCGTACGGCGGACAGGCCGTCGCCCTCCACGGTGACGGCCTGGAGACGGCCCAGCGGCGTGCTGGCGATCATGCCGGAGTACCCCTCGTCGGGGACGGTCAGGCTGACGGTGCCGAGCACCCGGGACAGGGCCCCGCGCCAGTACTCCCGGCGGTGCTGCTCGGGCAGCGCGTCGGTGGTGTGGAAGCTGCCGGCGGAATTGCCCTCCGGGACGTCCGGCGCCATGTGTTCACCCTTCGACTGATCGGTGCCTGCCACGACACCGTGCCAGCCGGCCCCGGCCCGGCGCATCGCGTGAACCCGCTAGATCACCGCGCCGAGCCACCACGGGGTCGTCGGTTCCCGGGACCGGCGGGTCGGTCAGTCGCCGGTCGCGGTGCGTTGCGCGTCGTCGAGGGCTTCCTTCGGGGTCTGCTTCCCCGTCAGCGCCGACTGGACGGCGGTGTAGATGCCGGTCGCCGCCCGGGGCCACTCGACGCCGAGCCGGGCGGTGCGGACCCGGGCCGTCCCGACGCTCTCGACGAAGACGGCCATCGTCGGATCGTCCTCGGCGTACCGGGCGGCGACCTCGGGCCGGGAGGGAACGGTGCGGTGCTGTTCGGCGAGGGTGAGCATGTTCGCCGGGCTGTTCAGACAGGCGAGGACCTTCGCTGCCTTCTTCTGCCGGTCCGAAGAGGCGGTCCGCGGAATCGTCCAGACCTCGCCCCCGAGCGGCGTGATCGCGGTCCCGCCCGCCCGGGGCACGGGCACGGTGGCGACCCCCCAGCGCAGCTTCTCGTCCTTCTCCAGGGCCGGGATGCGCCACGGGCCGTTGATCATCATGGCCGTCCGTCCGGCGGCGAACTGGTCGTGGACGTCGGCCTGCGTCCAGTTCAGCACCGACTTCGACATGGACCCGCTCTTCACCAGGTCGACCCAGAGCTGGAGCGCCGCCACGGCCTGCGGGCTGTTCAGCCGGTCCTCCCGGCCTCCGCCGGACCACAGGAAGGGCAGGAACTGCCAGCTGCTCTCGAACGTGGCGCTCGCGTCGACCGCCATGCCGTAGTGCCCGGCACCGGTCAGTTCCGCCGCCGCGTCCTTCAGTTCGTCCCACGTCCTCGGCACGGAGACACCTGCCTCGGCGAGCATGTCCTTGTTGTAGAAGAGCGCCACCGTACTGACGTAAGGAGCCAGTCCGTAGACCTTCCCGCGGTAGCTGCCGGCCGACAGGATGCCCTCGGCGAAACCGCCGGTGTCGATGCCGTACCGGTCCAGCGGGGACAGCGCGCCGGTCTGCGCGAACCGTTGCAGGTCGGCGTTGTCCAGCATCAGCAGATCGGGCAGGGTGCGTGACGACGCCTGCCGCAGGGCCCGGGGGACGAGGGACGCCGGCGGGACGCTGGTCTGCTCGATGCCGACACCCGCGTCCTTGCCGCAGGCGGTGAGCAGCCGGTCCCACTGGGTGTGCTCGGGTTCGTCCGTGTAGTAGTCGAGCACGGTGAGGGTGGTCTCCCCGTCCTGGCCGGACCCGGCACCGGCGCCGCACCCGGTGAGGGCCAGGACCAGTGCCATGGCTCCGGCCAGGCGGGCGGGCGCGCGCCGTGACATACGCCCTGCCGGTCGCCGGACTGGTCGCCCGACGGGTCGCGGGACGGGTCGCGGGACTGGTCGTCGGACCGGTGGGGGCATGCTGAGGCTTTCGACGGTGAGGGGCCGGCGGGGACGGGCGGGAAGGCGGGACGGCGTCTCGCACCCGGAAGAATCTTACGTACCGCCGGACCGGTCACCGCCCCCGCCCGGCCGCCTCCCGGATCATCGCCGCCACGGCGTCCGGCCGCGACAGCACGACGGCGTGGGACGCGTCCAGCACATGCTCGGTGGCGGCCATCCGCTGCGCCATGAAGCGCTGGGCGACCGGACTGAGCACCCGGTCGGCGGTCGCGATGGCGTACCAGGACGGCCGGGAGGCCCAGGCGGGCGGGCCCGCCCTGCCGGTCAGGGCGTCGCAGGCGATCGGACGCTGCGTCGCGGACAGCACCCGGCCGACGGCGGGCGCGAGGTCGGCGGCGTACACCTGCGGGAAACGGTCCCGGCGGATGTACAGCTCCCGGTCCGGATCGCCGGCGGCACGGACCGGAACGGCGGCGGTGCGGGTCGCGCCGGCCATCGCGGTGGGGGCGAAACGGTGGACGACGTCGAGGAGGGACTCGCCCGCGTCGAGGCCGAACGCCGCCACGTAGCACAGGGCCACGACGTTGTCGGCGTCCGCCGCGGCCTGCGTGATGACCGAGCCGCCGTAGTCGTGGCCGACCAGCACGACGGGACCGTCGGTGTCCCGTACCAGCCCTCCGACGTACGCGGCGTCCCGGGCGAGCCCCCGCAGCGGGTTCGCCGGGGCGCGCACGGTCAGTCCGGCGGCGTGCAGGGACCTGATGACTCCGGCCCAGGACGAGGCGTCCGCGAACGCGCCGTGCAGCAGCACGACGGTCGGCGGGACGGGGCTGGAGCCGTACATGGCGGGAACCTCCGACAGGGGACGCGGTGGTGGGTCCTCCAGCCAAGCCTGTCCCGGGGCGGCGGGACATCGCGTGAACGTACCAGCCGCACTGGTGCGCGCCCGTCCGCGCCCGTCCGCACGTGTCCGCGTCACGGTGCGCTCAGGCGTCGGGCAGGCTCATGACCAGGTTGGCGAGCTGGACCCGTGAGTTGACCGACAGCTTGCGGAAGACGGACGTCAGGTGGGTGTTGACCGTGTGCGGGGACACCACCAGAGCGTCCGCGGCGGACCGGTTGGTGTGGCCCTCGGCGACCAGTCGCGCGATCTTCTTCTCGGAGGGGGTGAGCGCGCCCCAGCCGTCCACGGGGCGCGCGGCGCCCGCCGCCGGCCGCCCGGCGGCCCCCGTCTCCTCCAGCGCACGGCGCACGTCCGCCGCCGCGGCGTGCGCGCCCACAGCGGCGAAGACGTCGCGGGCCCGCCGCAGCGCGGCCACGGCCGGTGGTCTGCGGCCCGCCGCCAGGAGCGCCCGCCCGAGGTCGGCCGAGGCGACGGCCCGAGCCAGCGGACGCGGACTCCCGGCGAACAGCCGTACGGAGTCCGCCAGCGCGTCCGGATCGTCGCGCACCAGCCCCAGCGTCTGCGCGGCGAGGCCCGTGGCCGTCGGCACGGCGGGGTTGCGCCCGGCGTGGTCCCGGGCCTGCGCGGCCAGTTCCTCGGCGAGGTCGGCCGCCGCACCGCGCAGGGCGACGCGTACGGCGGTGTCGACCCAGTCGCGCAGCAGCCGCCAGCGCATGAAGGGACCCTGCCGCTGCACTTCCCGGATACGGTCGACGGCGCGCCCTGTGTCCCCGTCGGTGTCGGCGTGGACCGCTTCCAGGAAGCGCACCGCGGCCGTGTTGCCCGGGTTCGGTTTGGCCGCCAGCCGTTCCCGCGCCGCGTCGAGGTGTTCCCGCGCCGCCTCCCGGTCGCCGCGCAGCAGGGCGATCCGGGACCGCAGCACACGGCCGTTCACCTGCTGGACGGAGACCCCCACCTCGTCCTCCAGACGCTCCATCGTCAGGAAGCCGGCGTCGGCGTCGTCGAGCCGTCCGCGGCCCAGGTCGTACTGGCCCTGCGCCCACAGCAGCATCGCCTGGCGCGCCGCCCCCGCCTCCGTGGCCCGGCCGAGCAGCCGCTCACCGGCGGCGAAGTCGTCGACGTGCAGGTGCGCGACGATCTCCTCGGGGAGGAAGTCGGGGTCGATGACGCTCAGCGCGGTGAAACGCTCCAGCGCCAGGCCGTTCTCGCCCGCGTTCTGCGCGATCTCGCCGAGCCCGGACAGGGCCAGCACGTGCGCCTCCCGGTCACCGGTGGCGGTCGCCGCCCGCAGCGCGCTCTCCCCGGCCTCCCGCGCCGCGCCCAGGTCGTGCTCGCGGGACATCGCCAGGGCCCGCAGACCGGCCAGCCGCGCCTCGGTCTCCGGGGTGGCGCCGCCCAGCGCGAGGGCCGCCTCGGTCCGGCGGCGCAGCTCACCGGCGAGGTCCATGGCCCACAGCGGCGCGCCGAGCGCCGCCTGGAGCCGGCCGAACACCTCCAGCGGCGGCCGGTCGGCCAGCAGCCGGTCGCCCGTGGAGAGGGCCTCGCCGTTCCGGCCCGCCCGGGTCAGGCAGTGGACCGCCTGTTCCCCCACGTCGAACCGGAGCGGCCGGGCCGACGGCACCAGTTCCAGGGCGCGCGCCGTCAGGTCGGCCGCGAGGCCGGGGGTGACCGGCAGGACGGCGTCGGCGGCCTGCCGCAGCAGCGCCACGGCCTCCTCGTCGCCGGGCGAGGCCCCCCGCAGTACGTGCGGCACCGCGTCGACCGGCTGGTTGCCCGAGGCGACCAGGACGCGGGCGGCCTCCCGGTGCAGCGCCTTGCGGGCCGACGGCGGGATGTCCGCGTACACCGCCTGACGCAGCAGGTCGTGCCGGAAGACGAGCCGGTCGCCGTCGTCGTCGAGGAGTCCGGCGCGTACGGCCTCCTCCAGCGCGTCGATCAGCGCGGCGGCCGGACGGTCACCGAGCGCGGCCGCGTCGTGGAAGCTGAACCGGCGTCCCAGGACCGCGCCCAGCTGCAGAAAACGCAGGGTGCCGGGGCGCAGGGACCTGAGTCTGCCGCGTACGCCCACGACGAGCCCCTCGGGGACGAGGCCGCCTGCCGTGTCCTCGCTGTTCCGCAGGCCCGCGAGCATCTCGACGGCCAGGAACGGGTTGCCGCCCGCTCCGTCCAGGAGGCTGCGTACCCGGGCGTCGACGGCCGCGCCGAGCGTGTCACCGGCCAACTGCTCGATGGCCGTGCCGGACAGCGGGCCCAGGGGCACGGTGACCGCCGGCAGGTCACCGGCCGCGGCAGCGACGATCTCCTCCGCCGGTCCGGCGGGTTCGCGCCGACCCGCGAGCAGCCACAGCACCGGTGAACTGCGCAGCCGGGCCGGAAGCTGCTGAAGGGCGAAGCGGCTCAGCGGATCGGCCCACTGCACGTCGTCGAGGCTGATCAGCACCGGCGTACGGCCCGCCCGTTCCTCGATCACCTCGGCCAGACGCTCCACCAGCCAGATGCGCTGGTCGTGGTGGCGGGCCAGATCGGCGAAGGCGTCGCCGGTCAGCAGCGGCGGGTCGCCGTGCAGGACGCAGGAGGCCAGTGACGACAGCGGCGCGATGTGGTGCAGTTCGTCGGCCTTGCCGACGCCCGCCCAGAATCCCGCCGCCCGCGCCTTCTCCGCCGCCTCGGCGAGCAGCGTGGTCTTGCCTATACCGGGTTCGCCCCGGACGAGGGCGAGGGCGGCACTTCCGGTGCCGGCCACCGAGGCGATCAGCGCCTCCAGTTCACCCAGCTCGGCCTCGCGGCCGCGCAGCCCGCTCCGGGAGAGCGGACCGCCCGCTCCTGATCTCCGCACCCCGCCGTCCGTCCACACTCGCCTGCAGTTGCCGGTCTCCGGTCCACAGACGGCATTGTGCTGGTGGACGCTTGCCTCGGAGTGCACTCTAACTGTTCTCCGCGCGCACAGGGGCGGGGGGTGGCGCGCACCCGGGCGGGCCGTCACCGGCGGCTAGTCGTCAGCGGTCAGGGGCGGCACACCGGGGAACACCGGCTCGGGAAGGCTCTCCCCGCCGAGGGCGGCGTCCACGCGGGCGCGGATGTACGCGCCGGTCACGGGGCAGTCCAGCGGGTGGTCCGCGGGGCAGTCCAGCATGTGCCGCAGGGTGGCCGCGGCGCGCGTGAGCCGGGCGATCCGCTCCCGCACGGCGTCGTGCTGCGCGGTGATGAGGGCGTGCCGCTCCGGGGCGCGTTCGCTGGTCATGATGGCGGCCGTCTCGGCGAGCGGCATCATGCCGTCGCCGTGCCACAG
The DNA here is from genome assembly GCF_034105845.1 of Streptomyces sp. CRN 30. Taxonomy (NCBI): domain Bacteria; kingdom Bacillati; phylum Actinomycetota; class Actinomycetes; order Kitasatosporales; family Streptomycetaceae; genus Streptomyces; species Streptomyces sp. CRN 30. The sequence continues at coordinate 26,129 of NZ_JAVRHI010000155.1, forward strand.
CTGGGCGTAGGCGAGCCGTTCCAGGGCGGCGCGGTCGTAGTGGCGTACGCGGCCGCGCCGCGCGGTGGCCCGGATCAGGCCGCACTCCTCGTAGTAGCGCAGCGTCGGCACCGACACCCCGAAGGCGCGGGCGACCTCGCTGATCGAGTACAGCCGCTCCATCGGAACCTCCGGTCGCCGGTACCGACGGCGAGCAGTACGCCGGCCCCCGGCGCGGGCGGTATCGCGGTGGGCCGGTGAGGGTCGGCGGTCGTCGGGGACGCGGTCACGGCGGGGCCTCCAGGCGCTCGGTCGGTCGATAGGCTTGCCGCGATTCGTCCTGCTGAGCCTCAACACCCGGGTCGCCTTCGGGCAGGTCGGGCCGCTGGCACCGGTCGCGGGGTTCGGCTCCGCCACCGTCTCCCTCCTGGGGCTGCTGCCACCGCTGTGCATGGGTGCCTTCGCACCGCTCGCGGGCGTGGCGCGACGACGGCTCGGCGAGGAGCGCGGGCTGTGGTGGGCGAGCCTGGTCCTGGTGGCGGGAGCGGTGGTGCGGATGTGCGGGGTGCCCGGCCTGGTGGCGGGCACCGTCGTGGTCGGCGCGGCCACCGCCGTGGTCAACGTCCTCATCCCGGTACTGGTCCGCAAACGGTTCCCGCGCGAGCGCGTCGGCACGATGACGGGCGTCTACGCGCTGTCCATGGGCGCGGGGTCGGCGCTCGTCGCGGCGCTGGTCGTACCCGTCGCCCGGGTGACCGGCGCGTGGCAGCCGGCCGTCGGACTGGCCGTCGTCCCCGCCGTTCTCGCGGTCACGGGGATGACTCCCGGCCTGCGGCACCGTCCGGCACGCGCGGACGCGGCCTTGAGTACCGCTCCTGCCCGGTCCAGCGATGGTGCCGGGTCCGTCGGACGCCCGCACGTCGCCCGTACCGCTGTCGCCTGGAGCCTGACCGCCTTCTTCGGCGTGCAGACCCTCGCCTTCTACACGGTGCTCGCCTGGCTGCCGTCGATCCTCATCGGGTCCGGCCTCACCGGCGACGCCGCCGGTCGGGCCGACCAGCGCCCGCACATCCTGGCCACCGTCCTGGTCTGCGTCGCCGGACTCACCGGGCTCCTGCTCGCACCGGGCGCCACCGCCTCGACCGTGTGGGTCGTCGTCCTCGGCATGGGACTCGGCGCCGGGCAGGCGCTCCCCGGTGTGCTCTACGCCCGTCGGGGCGCCGACCACGACCACGTGACCGCCCTCTCCACCATGGCCCAGACCTGCGGTTTCCTCCTCGCCGCGACCGGCCCTCCGCTCGCGGCGTTCCTGCACACCGCCACCGGCACCTGGACCGCGTCGCTCGTCGCCCTCGTGGCCGCGCTGCTGGTGTGTGCCGCGGTGGGTATGCGGGCCGGTCACGACCCGGTGTGAGCGCCTGACCGAGACACCGTCGGGGACGTTGTCGGGGACGCTGTCCAAGCGACCGGATCTGTCGCTTGGACGTGCCTTCGTGCATTCTTGGGCGACGGCGACCCGGCGGTCGCTCCGTCCCCACCCGTCACTGCCCGACCGCACACCCACGCCACGGCACCCGCCCGCGCCACGGCACCCGCCGGTGCCCGCACCCGCCCTTGCGGCCGGCACCTGTCATCTCGCCTGTCGGGAAAGGGACTTCACCCGGCCCGCTCACTCCTCCGGTCAGGACAGGTCAGGACAGGTCAGGACAGCAGAGAAGGGACACGGCATGAGGCACCCGCTCGGACACGGTCCGGCGTCCAGACGTACCCGCACACGTACACGTACACACACACGCACCCGTCCTCGTACTCGTCCTCGCACCCGCGCGGGCGTCGTCACCGCGGTGTTCGCGACCCTGGTCACCGTCCTGGCCGCACCGCCCGGCTCGGCGGACGCACGGCACGGAGCACACCCGGAGACGCAGTCGCTCGACGGCAGCGGCAACAACCGGGCGCACCCGGACTGGGGACGGGCCGGCACCGCCTACGCCCGGCTGGCCCCGGCGAACTACGCCGACGGGCGCGCCGAGCCGGTCGCCGGACCGGACCCGCGCTATGTCAGCAACCGGATCTTCGCCGACGAGGAGGTCCAGGGCGACCGGGTGCTGCCGGCGAACATCTTCTCCGAACGCCAGGTCAGCCAATGGGTGTGGACCTGGGCGCAGTTCCTCGACCACACTTTCGCCCTGCGCCTGGGCGAGCAGGCCACGGACCCCCAGGGCGAGTCCGCCGACATGACGGGCGACGACAGCGACCCCCTGGAACTGGTCTCCGGTGACCACTACCTGCCGTTCACCCGGTCCACCCCGGCCCGGGGCACCGGTGTGACCTCGCCGCGCCAGCAGGTCAACATGGACAGCTCCTACCTCGACGCCTCGGCCGTCTACGGCAGTGACGGCGAGCGCCTGGAGTGGCTCCGGCAGGGTCCGGTCGACGGCGACCCTTCCGACAACGGCGCGAAACTCCTGCTGCCGGACGACTACCTGCCGCGACGAGACGCCCGGGGCGACGTGGCCTCCGCCCCGGCCACCGACATCGACGGGCGTCTGCGGGCCGACCCCGACAGCGCGGTGGTCGCCGGAGACGTACGGGTCAACAACAACATCGCGGTGACCGGGGTGCAGACGCTGTTCGCCCGGGAGCACAACAGGATCGTGGACGCGCTGCCCGACCGCCTCACGGAGGAGGAGAAGTTCCAGACCGCCCGGCGGGTGGTGATCAGCGAGATCCAGTACATCACCTACCACGAGTTCCTCCCCGCGGTGGGGATCACGCTGCCCGGCTACCGGGGGTACGACCCGCGCACCGACGCCACCCTGACCAACGAGTTCGCGACCACCGGCTACCGCGCGCACAGCATGATCCACGGCGCCACCTCGCTCAACCAGCCCGCCGGCCGCTACACCGAGGAGCAACTGGAGGCGTTCCGGGCCGCCGGACTCGTCGTCATGGGCGCCCCGGACGGCCCCGTGAGCGTCGAGGTCAGCCTGGAGTTCATGCGCGACAATCCCGAACTGCTCAAGGACCTTGGCCTCGGCCCCGTCCTCCAGTCCCTCGGCGACAAGGCGCAGTACCGCAACGAGGAGATGACCGACCACCTGCTGCGCAGCGTGCTGTGCTCCGCGCCGGACGCCGACCCCACGTGCGTCTTCGACCTGGCGGCCACCGACCTCGCCCGCAGCCGCGACCACGGCATGCCGTCCTACAACGCACTGCGCGCGGCCTACGGTCTCGCCCCCGTGACGTCCTTCGCCGACATCACCGGGGAGGCCGACGACGCCTTCCCGAAGGACGCGGAGCTGACGCCCGGCGCCGAGATCGACGACCCGGACAGCGTCGACTTCCTCGACATGCGCAACCTCTTCGGCAGCAAGGTCGGCTTCCAGGCACTGCCCGGGGACACCTCCGCCACCACCTACACGCGGCGCACCCCGCTCGCCGCACGGCTCAAGGCGATCTACGGATCGGTCGACCGCGTCGACGCCTACGTCGGCATGCTCGCCGAACCCCATGTGCGGGGAACGGAGTTCGGCGAACTTCAACTGGCCATGTGGGCAGTCGAGTTCCAGCGGCTGCGCGACGGGGACCGGTTCTTCTACGGCAACCAGACGGCCACGCTCAAGGCGATCTCCCGCGCGTACGGCATCGGTTTCCGTCACGACCTGGCCGACGTCATCGCGGCCAACACCGACATCGACCGCTCCGCCCTGCCCGACAACGTGTTCTACTCCCACGGTGAAGTGCCCGCCGGTAGCTGCCGGGTGGCCTACGCGGCGGGCGACACCACCGGCTCCGGCGAGTTCACCGGCACCATCGAGATCAAGAACACGGGGCGGACGCCGCTCACCTCGTGGGCGCTGCGCTACCGGTACGCCGACGGACAGCAGGCCGTACGGGCGGACGGCGCCGTGGTGTCGCAGAACGGCACCGACGTGACCGTCCACAGCCCCGAGTCCGGCGGGACGATCCAGCCGGGCCGCACCCGCAGAGTGACGTTCACCGGTACGGCGACGGGCGGTAACGCCGCACCGGAGGGCTTCACCCTGAACACCACGCGGTGCGCCACGGGTTGACCGCCACATACAGCGAGGACGGAACAGGCCCTACCACGGCGCCGCGGAGCCATCCACGGAGTCACCCGCGGAGTCGTCCGTGGCGTCCGCCCCGGGGCCCGTCCCGTCACCGACGAGCAGGTTGATGACCGTGAGGTGCCGGCCACAGTTGGGGCAGGCGTGCAGCGCCCCGAGGCGGGCCCCGGCCTGACCGACGGGCGTCTCCGGCGTGGTGTCCGGCTCGGCGGTACGGCCGCGCCCAGCCCGCCACCACCGCGAGCGGCACCGGGGGCCGCAGAACCTGCGGTTCGGATTCCTGCTCGTCCAGGCGAACTCCGTGCCGCACTCGGCGCAACACCGGGTCGCGGTGACCATGGGGCCTCCTCTTCCGCGCGCGGGGCCGCATGCTCCGCGCGCGCCCCAGTACACCGCGGAACAGGTAACTCCGCCGTAACACAGAGCCACGGCCTTGGCCACGACCCGGCCGCCCAGCCGCTGGTCGAGCCGCCGGTCCGTCCGGCTCCGCTCTGTTACCTCGCCGAGACGTCGCGCCGTGCAGGATGAGCGCGTGCGGACAAGGGGGTGGTGAGATGCGCGGGACGGCAGACGGAGCGGCCCGGAGGACGGACCGGTCGGCGGAACCGGCGGGGCGCGACCGGGACCGTGACCAGGAACAGGTCGCGCTAGACGTACGCGCGGCGACCCGGCGCACCGCCCTGCTGCTGTCCCCCGGACTGCCCCTGGCGCAGTGGCGCCACCTCGGCCGGCAGATGTTCGTGGTCACCGACTCCTCGGCATGGTGGCTGGGCGACTGGCTCATCTACGGCCGGCGGGAGTACCCGGACCGCTACCGCAGGGCCCTGACCGAGAGCGGCCTCGATTACCAGACGCTGCGCAACTACGCCTGGGTGGCGGGCAAGTTCGAGCCGTCCCGGCGGCGCGCGCGGCTCAGCTTCCAGCACCACGCCGAGGTGGCCGGCGTTCCGCCGGACGAGCAGGACGAGTGGCTCGCCCGCGCCGAACGGGACGGCTGGTCCCGCAACGAACTGCGCCGGCAGGTGCGGGCCCGCCGTGGTGACGACCGGACCCTGTTGCAGCCGCTGGTGCGTCTGGAGGTTCCCTCCGACCGCAGGGTGCGGTGGCAGCGGGCCGCGGAGGCCGCGGGTCTGGAGCTGCTGGACTGGATCGTGTCCCGCCTGGACGAAGCCGCCGGTGAACCGGTGCGTCCCGACGCCCTGACGGACGTCGACTTCGGAGCCTGACTCTCCGCTTCCTCGGGGCGGGCGTCCGCCGTGTCCCGCCGGCGGGACACCGTTTACCGGCCATCGGTGCACCCTTTCGGTGACACGTCTTCGGTTTTTCGTCATATTCACACCGCTGTCGATCAGTCGTGACGAAATGTCGCACTACCCGCCGGACCTGCGTTTCTTCCGGCGCTCGACGGCGCGCGTCCGGTACGGGTGACTCCGTGTAGTCCACATATTGGGACAGTGGACTCTGGACGGGGCGTAAGGCGTCTGCTGTTCTGGTGTCCAACTCGGCGTGCGGTGTCAGGCCGCCGTCGGCCAACAGGGCCGCAGTTTCTGGTGGTGCGGCTCATGTGGTGGCATCACGGGGGAAATCGAATGAGTTCACGAAAGAGTTTCATTCACAGATCAACAACGACGCGTCGGCCGGTTATGCCGGCGCCTGAAGTGTGTCAAGTGGCCGAGGGTGCGGATGAGGCGTCGACGCCCGTGACCGCATCTTCCCGTCCGGGACACCTGACCCCCTGTCCGGCGGGATTCTCAACAGGTGGCTGATCTCGTCATGCCTGTCATGACCGAGGAATCTGTCGTTCGTCGCGGAACGCGAACTCGTGCGCAGAAAGAGCCTCAGGGGGAAAGTGTGGTGCAGTTAGGCCAAGCGCGGGGCGAACAGGGGATGGTCGTCGAAGTCGAGATCGAGTCCCTCGTTGTCCAAGGGTCGCCGCGCAGTACCGGAGAAGATCAGGATCACATCCAGGCGCTGGTGGAGGTAAGGGCTCCGCTTCCGCCGGTGCTCGTGCACCGGCAGACCATGCGGGTGATCGACGGGGTGCACCGACTGCGGGCGGCGGAGCTGCGCGGCGACGACAAGATCGCCGTGGCGTACTTCGACGGCAGCGAGTCCGATGCCTTCGTGCTCGCGGTGGAGTCGAACATCACGCACGGTCTGCCGCTGTCCATGGCGGACCGGAAGAAGGCGGCGGGCCGGATCATCACGTCGCACCCGCAGTGGTCGGACCGGATGATCGCCTCGGCCACGGGGCTCTCGCCCGGCACCGTCTCCGAGATCCGCCGACGGGCCGCCGGCGAGACACCGCAGGAAGGCAGCCGGATCGGCCAGGACGGACGGGTCCGCCCCGTCAACAGCGCCGCCGGGCGCGAACTGGCCGGAAAACTCATCAGGGAGAACCCGGGACTGTCCCTCCGGCAGATCGCCCGCGCCGCCCGGATCTCACCGGAGACGGCCCGGGACGTCCGGAACCGCATCCACCGGGGCGAGGACCCGCTGCCCAAGCCCCGGGTCCGGGCCCGCCCGCGGCCCAAGGCGCCCGCGCCGGAGACCGGCCGGAGCCGGGCCGCCACCGAGCAGGTGATCAGCAGGACCGAACTCGCGGCGCGCGCCGCCGCCGTCGACCGGCTGAAATCCGATCCCGCGCTACGGTTCAGCGAAACCGGCCGCATGCTGTTGCGGCTGTTGACCCTCCACACCCTCACCGGCGCCGAATGGCAGGCGATCATCGACAGCGTCCCGCCGCACTGCACGGCGGCGGTGGCCGATCTCGCCCACGCCTGCGCGGGAGTCTGGGGAGAAGTGGCCACGCGAATGGAGCACCAGACGGTGCGCCAGGGATAGCGGGACGGGACGCGGGCGCGGCTGTCCAAGCGCCCGCGCCCGACGGTTGGACACCGGCCGGGCCTTTCCGTGGAACCCCTTGCCCGAGGGGTACCGCGGCAAGGCCCGGCCGAATGCGTCCGCATATTCGCGATACCGTTTATTCCTTCTCTTCACCCCAGGGCGAATTCCGGCGTCCAAGCGTGCGGTACGGGCAGTTGGACGACGTTGTCGAACCATCGGGTGCATGTGATGCTGAGCCCTCCAATTCAACCCCGGTCAACGCGCCGACGGCTTTCGGAGGGAATCCATGGCAGCGCAGCACATACGCAAAGGCGCCCGCTCCTGGAATTCCCCCGCACCGGCGGAACCGGCCACCGCCGTCGCCAACCGCGCCCTGTTCGACCGCACCGGACTCGTCCAGGGACGGTACGGACACGCCGGACCGCCCGAGACCGGCGTGAAGGTCTTCGGCCGCATGTGGAGCGCACCCGTGGTCGTCGGTCCGCACCCCGACCGGAACCGTGCCGAGGAAGGGCTCCCCGCCGTGGTGAGCGCCGGCACCGCACCGTGGTCGGTGGACCCCGCGGCCAACGGCGACACACCGCTGTGGCTGCACGTCACCGCCGTACCGGGCCGGCGAGCGGCACACGAACTCGCCGCACGCGCGCGGGACGCCGGATTCGGCGCGCTCGTCCTGGGGCTCACGACGGAGACGGAGACGGGGGCGCCGCCGTCCGTCGACTGGGCCGCCCTCTCCGCGCTCCGTGCGGCGACCCCGCTCCCGCTGCTGGTCGCCGGGACGGACACCGCGCGCGACGCGCTGCGAGCCGTCGACGCGGGCGCCGACGCCGTCGTGACCTCCGTACTCAAGGAACTGCCCGCGATCGCGGACGCCGTGGCCGCCCGGGGACTCGTCCTGCTCGACGGCGGCGTGCGCCGCGGCGCGGACATCGTGGTGGCCCTGGCCTCGGGCGCCGACGCGGTGGTCGTCCGGCCCGCCCCGCCGGACGACGTGCCTGCCCCGCCGGACGAAGTGCAGTCGCTCATCAGGGAGTTCGCGCAAGCCATGGTGTTCACCGGATCTGGCTCGGTACCGGAGATCGGCCCCGAGGTGATCCGCGTCCAGGCCACCGCCGAGGAACCGGAGCCCGCCTGGCCCACCCCGCGCCGTACGGACCCGCGCCGTAAGGACCTCCGCCGCGCAGACCCGGACCGTACGGATCTGCTCCGTACGGACCTGCACGGTGCCCTGGCCGATCCCGTCCTGGACACGATGAACTTCCTGAACGAGATCACCTTCCGCCACCCCGACGCCATCTCCTTCGCGCCGGGACGGCCCTACGACGGCTTCTTCGACACCGAGCAGATCTTCACCCACGCCCGCCGCTATCTCGACCACCTCGCCGACCAGGGGCACACCCCGCGCCAGATCCGCACCGCGCTCTACCAGTACGGACCCACCGCGGGACTGATCCGCGAGATCATCGCCGACTCCCTGCGCGCGGACGAGGACATCGACGTCCCCGCCGAGTCGCTGGTCGTCACCCTCGGCGCCCAGGAGGCCATGCTGCTGGCCCTGCGCGCACTCCACGGCGGCCCCGACGACGTACTGCTGGTCTCCAGCCCCTGCTACGTGGGGATCATCGGCGCCGCACGGCTGCTGGACATCGAGGTGCACCCGGTGGAGGAGCGGGAGACCGGACTGGCCTGCGCCGACGTGGAGGCGGCCGTCCGGGAGCTGCGGGCCCGCGGGAAACGACCCCGCGTCCTCTACGTCCTGCCCGACCACGCCAACCCGTCCGGCAACACCCTCGACCTGCGCACCCGCACCGAGCTGCTGCGCACCGCCGAGCGCCACGGGCTGCTGATCCTGGAGGACAGCCCCTACCGCATGGTCAGTCCGGGCCGCCGGCTCCCGACGCTGAAGGCCCTCGACCGCACGCGCACGGTCGTCCACCTCGGCTCCTTCTCCAAGACCGTCTTCCCGGGCGCCCGCGTGGGCTACGTCGTCGCCGACCAGCCGATCGCCGACGGCACCGGCGGCAGCACCCTCCTCGCCGCCGAACTCGCCAAGGTCAAAAGCATGATCACGGTGAACACGCCGTCACTGAGCCAGGCCGCGGTGGCCGGGGCGCTGCTGGCCGCGCGGGGCCGCGTGTCGGAGATGAACTCCGAGGCCGCCGCGTACTACGGAGAGGCCATGCGGTCCGTACTGCGCACCCTGGACCGCTGCCTGCCCGCCCACCGCCGGGCGGAACTCGGCGTGCGGTGGAACGAACCCGCCGGTGGCTTCTTCCTCAGCGTGCGCGTGCCGTTCCGGGCGGACGAGGCGGCCCTGAGCCGCTCCGCCGAGGAACACGGCGTCATCTGGACGCCGATGGAGCACTTCCATCCCCTGGGCGGCGGACGGAACGGCATCCGGCTGTCCATCAGCTATCTGACGCCCTCGGAGATCCAGGAGGGAATCACCCGGCTCACCCGCTTCATCGAGGCGGAATGCGCCGCGAACGAAAGGACAGGCACATGAACCGCGCCGTACGGACACCGCGCAGCAAGCCGCGCAGGTGGGGGTGGACCTACCGATGACCACGACCGTCGAACGGCCCGTCACCGCGGCACCGGGCCTCCTGCCGGGAGGACTCACCCGCCCGCGGATCGTAGGAGTGGGCACCGCGGTGACGCCCACCTCGTACTCCCAGCAAGAGGTGCTCGACGCCTTCGGGATCAGCGACCCCCGGGTCCGCTCGGTCTTCCTCAACAGTGCCATCGACCGCCGCCACCTGGTGCTGCCCGCACCCGACGACACCGGCAGGCGGACCCCCGAGGTCCAGGGCGACCTGCTCGACAAACACCGGACGCTGGCCGTCGAGATGGGCGCCGAGGCACTGCGCGCCTGTCTGAAGCGGGCCGGCGCCGACCTCTCCGACCTGCGCCACCTCTGCTGCGTCACCTCGACCGGATTCCTCACCCCCGGCCTCAGCGCCCTGCTCATCCGGGAACTCGGCATCGACCGGCACTGCAGCCGCTCCGACGTCGTCGGCATGGGCTGCAACGCCGGGCTCAACGCCCTCAACGTCGTCACCGGCTGGGCCGCGGCCCACCCCGGCGAACTCGCCGTCGTCCTCTGCGCGGAAGCCTGCTCCGCCGCCTACGCGTTCGACTCCTCCATGCGCACCGCCGTGGTGAACAGCCTCTTCGGTGACGGCGCCGGAGCCGTGGCGCTGCTCGCCGGCGCCCACCCCGGCACGGTCGCCTCCGAGGGGCCCCGGCTGCTCAAGTTCGCGAGCTGCATCATCCCCGAGGCACTCGACGCCATGCGCTACGACTGGGACCGCGACCTCGGCCGGTTCAGCTTCTACCTGGACCCGCAGATACCGTACGTGGTCGGCGCCCACGCCGAGATCGTCGTGGACCGGCTCCTGGACGGTACCGGCCTGCGCCGCAGCGACATCGCGCACTGGGTGGTGCACTCGGGCGGCAAGAAGGTGATCGACGCCGTCGGCGTCAACCTCCGCCTCACCCGGCACGACGTACGCCACACCACCGGGGTGCTGCGCGACTACGGCAACGTGTCCAGCGGATCGTTCCTCTTCTCGTACGAGCGGCTGCTCGACGAGGACATCACCGAGCCAGGGGAGTACGGCGTGCTGATGACCATGGGACCCGGCTCCACCCTCGAAACGGCGCTGGTCCAGTGGTGAGGCCGGTGAGTACGACGATCGCGGCGCTGACGCTCACCGTCGACGGGAGCGAGCCGCTGTCGGCGGCGACCGTCAGGGCCGTCCAGGAACTCTGCGACCGGGCCGAGGACGGCGCCGCCCACGGCCCCCTCGCCGTCCACGCGACGGGCACCCCGCGCGGCGACTGGACCGGCACGCTCGACGTGATGCTGGTCAGCAAGTGGGAGCGGGCGCTGCGCCGGCTGGAGCGGCTGCCGCTGGCCACCGTCGCGGTCGCCGACGGCGACTGCGGCGGCACGGCACTCGACGCGTTCCTCGCCGCCGACGTCCGCGCGGTGACCCCCGGCACCCGGCTCCTCGTCGCCCGCGACGAGACCGGCACCTGGCCCGGCATGGCCGGCTACCGGCTGGTCCAGCTCGCCGGAGCCGCGGGCGTCCGCCGCGCGGTCCTCTTCGGACTGCCCGTCGAAGGGCCCGAGGCACTGCGCCTCGGACTCGCCGACGACCTGGTCGACGACCCCGCCGCGGCCGTCGCCGCCGTCGCCGGGCTCACCAGCGGCCTCGCCGGCAAGGAACTGGCGATCCGGCGGCAACTGCTCTTCGACGCCGCGACCACCTCCTTCGAGGACGCGCTCGGCCCGCACCTCGCCGCCTGCGACCGGGCGCTGCGCACCACCGCCGGGGAGGCGGCCTCGTGACCGCCCACGACCCGGCCCCCTGGCCGCAGGCGCTGGAGGCCGACACCCACGTCGACAAGCTCGTCGCGACACTGCCCGAGCCCGCCGCGCGCACCGACGCGCAGCGGGCCGAGATCGCCGCCGCGAAGAACACCGCCCGCGCCCTGCGGACCGCCTACCTCGACCGGCACGCCGACACCGTCTACCGGCGGCTCACCGAGGACACCGCGGGGCTGCGCATCGCGGAACTCCTCGACGCCGCCGCGGACCGCTTCCCCGGCCTGGTGCCGGGCCCCGACCGGACGGCCGCCGACCGCGGCCGGCGCCAGGCCGACAAGGAGGGCTGGGAGATCGACCAGGGTGTCTTCCTCCGTGCGGTACTGCGGTCACCGCACGCCGGGCCGCACCTGCTCGACGCGATGCTCCGCCCCACCGACCGGGCCCGCGGCCTCCTGCCGGAGTTCCTGCGCACCGGCGTCCTGCACACCCGCTCGGTCCGCCTCGAACGGCGCGACGGCACCGCGCACCTCACCCTCTGCCGGGACGACTGCCTGAACGCCGAGGACGAACAGCAGGTCGACGACATGGAGACCGCCGTCGACCTCGTCCTCCTCGACCCCGCGGTCCGGGTGGCCGTGCTGCGCGGCGGCGAGATGACCCACCCCCGCTACCGGGGAAAACGGGTGTTCAGCGCCGGCATCAACCTCAAGGCACTGCACGCCGGCGACATCTCCCTCGCCGGGTTCCTGCTCCGCCGCGAGACGGGCTACCTCCGCAAGATGGTCGCCGGCCTCCTCGTCGACCACGACGCGTCCTGGCACTCCCGCACCGTCGAGAAACCGTGGATCGCGGCGGTCGACACCTTCGCCATCGGCGGCGGCATGCAGATCCTGCTCGCCTGCGACACCGTACTGGCCGCCTCCGACGCCTACCTGTCGCTGCCGGCGGCCCGCGAGGGCATCGTGCCCGGCGCCGGCAACTTCCGCCTCGGACGGCACACCGGGCCGCGCATCTCCCGGCAGGTCATCCTCGGCGGCCGCCGCCTGTGGGCGACCGAACCGGACGCACGGCACCTGATCGACGAGGTCGTCGAACCCGACGCGCTCGACGCGGCCGTGGAACGCGCCGCGGAACGGCTGCGGAGCCCCGCCGTCGTCATCAACCGGCACATGCTGAACGCCGCGGAGGAACCACCGGAGGAGTTCCGCCGGTACATCGCGGAGTTCGCCCTCCAGCAGGCCCTGCGCCTGTACGGCGAGGACGTCCTCACCAAGGTCGGCCGCTTCGCGGGACGCACCGCGTGAGCCCGGCCGGCCCCCGGGCCCGGGACCACGCGCCGCGCCCGCCCCTCCGCCCGCACGCCACCCTGTCCGAACACGTCCTCGCCCCGGCCCCGGCCCCGAGAACTCCCCCCACGACGGCCCTCGCCACGGTCGGCACCCTGCTCGCGGAGGCGTTCACCACCGTCGGCCCCTGGCACGGCCGCACCCGGAAGTGAGGGAGCCGCCCGATGCCGGTGGTCCACGTCAACGGAATCAACCTCGGCTACGACGACCACGGCACCGGCGAACCCGTCGTCATGGTCACCGGCACCGCGGCCCCCGGCCGGATCTGGCGCGCCCACCAGGTACCCGCCCTCAAGGCCGCCGGCTACCGCGTCGTCACCGTCGACAACCGCGGCATCCCCCCGACCGACCTGTGCGAAGAGGGCTTCACCCTCGACGACATGGCGGCCGACATCGCCGCGCTCATCACCCACCTCGACGCCGGACCCTGCCGCGTCGTCGGCTTCTCCCTCGGCGGGATCATCGTCCAGGAACTGCTCCTGGCCCGGCCCGACCTGGTCCGGCAGGCGGTGCTCATCGCCTCCTGCGGACGGTCGGACACCCTGATCAGCGCCATGACCGCCGCCGACCTCGCCCTCGCCGACAGCGGCATCACCCTCCCCCCGCGCTACGCCGCCTGCATCCAGGCACTGCAGAACCTCTCCCCGGACACCCTCAACGACGAGGAGCAGCTCCAGGACTGGCTGTCCGTCCTCGAACTCTCCCCCGTCTCACCAGCGGCCGTCCGCGGACAGCTCGGCCTCCAGCGGATCGGCGACCGCCTGTCCGCCTACCGGAAGATCACCGTGCCCTGCCAGGTCATCGGCTTCCGGGACGACCTCGTCGCCCGCCCCGCACTCGTACGGGAACTCGCCCGGCACATTCCGGGAGCCGCCTACGAGGAGATACCGGGCTGCGGCCACTACGGCTGCCTCGAAAAACCCGACGCCGTCAACGAGATCATCACCGCATTCTTCACGCGGAGCTGAGCACCGCGGCGATACCCTGACATGCCGGTAATCAACTCCCGTCGCACCAATACGAGTTGATGACCATGGCGAGTCGCAGGGCGAGTGACGCGGTCGACGGAGTTCTTCGCGAGGGGTGGACGATGAGAGTACTGGTGGTCGAGGACCACGTCGTGCTGGCGGACTCCGTGGCACGCGTGCTGCGCCGCGAGGGCATGGCCGTCGACGTCGTCCACGACGGGGAGCGCGCACTGGAGAGCACCTCCGTCGTCGACTACGACGTGATCGTGCTCGACCGCGACCTCCCCGGCATCCACGGCGACGAGGTGTGCGGCACCCTCGCCGAGCAGCCCGTCCAGCCACGCGTACTGATGCTCACCGCCTCCGGCACCCTGGCCGAACGGGTCGAGGGACTCAACCTCGGAGCCGACGACTACCTCCCCAAGCCGTTCGCCTACCCCGAGCTGATCGCCCGCATCCGCGCCATCGGCCGCCGCCCCCAACAGGCACTCAAACCCGTCCTCGTCCACGGCGACCTGCGGCTCGACCCCGCGAAGCGGCTCGCCAGCCGGGCCGGCGAGCGACTCCCGCTCAACCCCAAGGAACTGGCCGTCCTCGAATACCTGCTGGCCGCCCAGGGCCGGGCCGTCCCCACCGAAGAACTCCTCGAACGGGTCTGGGACGAAGCCACCGACCCCTTCACCAACACGGTGAAGACCACCATCAACCGCCTGCGATCGAAACTCGGCTCCCCGCCCGTGATCGAGACGGTGCCCCGCGGCGGGTACCGGATCTGAGGTGACCGTGCGGCCCTTCCCGCTCCCCGCAGACATCCTCGACCGCGCCAGGGTCGCCGCACTGCTGAAGCCCCGCAAGGTGCGCATGCGCCTCACGCTGCTCTACGGGGCCCTGTTCGTCCTCTCCGGGGCGGTACTCCTCACCATCACCTACCTGCTCGTCGCCGGCACCACCACCGGCCTCGTCCTCATCGACGGCTTCCGCGCGCCGACGGACTCGGACCGCCCCCCGCAGATCAGCCGCTACATCGGCGAGGACAGCCCCGACACCGTCGGCCGCAGCCCAGGAGCCGTCGACCAACAGGCCCAGGCCCTGCGCGAACAGGCACTCCACACCCACCAGGAGATGATCGACAACCTCATGTTCAACGCGGGGATCGCCCTCGCCATCACCACGGTCATCTCCATCTGGCTCGGCTGGGTGGTCGCCGGACGCGCCCTGCGCCCCCTGCGCACCATGACCACCACCATCCAGCGGATCACCGCCCGCAACGTGCACGAACGACTGGCCGTAGAAGGCCCCCGCGACGAACTCAAGGACCTCGCCGACACCGTCGACGGCCTCCTCGGCCGCCTGGAGACGGCACTCGACTCCCACAAACGGTTCGTCGCCAACGCCGCACACGAACTGCGCACCCCGCTGACGATGGAACACGCGCTCCTGGAGGAGTCCCTCATCGACCGGGACCCCACCGTCGACACCTTCCGCGTCAACTTCGAACGCCTGCTGACCATCAGCAAACAGCAGGGCCGCCTCCTGGAATCGCTGCTCTTCCTGTCCACCAGCGAACGCGGCCTGGACCGGCCCGAACCCGTCGACCTCGCCGGCCTCGCCGACGAGGCCGTCCGCGCCGCCCGCCCGGCCGCCGACGGCCGCGGCCTGCGCCTCGAAGCCCGCATCGCGCCCGCCTCCCTCGAAGGAGACCCGGTGCTCCTCGGCCGCCTCGTGGCCAACCTCCTGGACAACGCCCTGTCCTACAACGTCCCCGACGGCCGCGTCGAACTCACCGTCGGCACCCGCCACGGACGCGCCTTCCTCACCGCCGCCAACACCGGACAGCGCGTCCCCGACGACCAGGTCGACCGGCTCTTCCACCCCTTCCAACGCCTCAACCGGAACGCCGACGACGGCCACCACGGCCTCGGACTCTCCATCGTCCGCTCCATCGTCGACGCCCACGGCGCCGAACTCACCGCCCACGCCGGAACCGACGGCGGACTCGTCATCGACATCGTCTTCCCCGAACGCCACCAGCCCACCGGCGCGCCCGCGAAATTCGCCGGCACTCTGCCCTAAGGACAACGGCGCCCAAACTCCCGTACTGAACCGCCGCCCGACGTGTCCAAGTGCCGACAATGAATGGTTGGACACCGTACCCGAATTACGTTGCTTGTCGCTCCGGAAGGGGCTCACTATCGTGGGCAACGCACTCGGTGAACCCCACTGACGGGAGTGGTCACGGTGAATCCTTTCGACGACGAAAACGCGTCCTTTCTCGTTCTCGTGAACGACGAGAACCAGCATTCCCTCTGGCCCGCATTTGCCGAGGTGCCGGACGGCTGGAAATCCGTGTTCGGCGAGGACACCCGGGCGGCGTGCATCGACTACATCGAGAAGCACTGGACGGACATGCGCCCGAAGAGCCTCATCGACCGGATGGCCGCCCGAGCCGTCAACTGACCGCAGGCCGTCGGGCGAGACAACGGGACAGAGGTGGTAGCCGTGGCCATGATGGGTGGCCCAGGACCGGTGATCGTACGAGGGGACGGACCTGACCCCTCCCTTTCCAAGCAGGACGTGAGGCCCGGCACCGCGAAGCGCATCATCCCGTACGCCAAGCGGCACCGCCGCAGCATCGGAATTCTCCTGGCCGCCACGGTGCTGAACGCCGGCATCGCGGTGGCCATTCCCCTCATGTTCAAATACCTCATCGACAACGGCATCACGAAAGGCGACACCTCCGTCGTCGTCTGGATAGCCGTCGCGGTGGCCGCGATGTCGGTGGTGGCCGGACTCCTCGGATTCGCGGAAGCGTGGCTCTCCGCCCGCGTCAGCGAAGGACTCATCTACGACCTGCGCACCGAGGTGTTCGACCACGTCCAGCGCCAGCCGCTGGCCTTCTTCACCCGCGCCCAGACCGGAGCCCTCGTCAGCCGGCTGAACACCGACGTGATGGGAGCACAGGCGGCACTGACCTCCCTGCTCTCCACCGTCGTCTCCGCCGCGCTCACCCTCACGTTCGTCCTCGTCACGATGGTCTACCTGTCGTGGCTCATCACCCTCGTCTCGCTGCTGCTGGCTCCGTTCTTCGTCCTGCCCGGCCGGATCATCGGACGGCGGATGCAGCGCCTCATGCGCCGGCACATGCAGATCAACGCCGAGATGGGCTCGATGATGCACGAGCGGTTCAACGTCACCGGCGCGCTCCTCGCCAAGCTCTACGGCCGCCCCGACCGCGAGTCCGCCGAATTCGCCGCCCTCGCCCACCGCAGCCGTACCGTCGGCGTCCGCACCTCCGTCCACATGAAGCTGCTCTTCCTGTCCACCATGCTGGTCAGCTCCCTGGCCACCGCCGCGGTGTACGGAATCGGCGGCCACCTCGTCGTCGAGGCCACGATCCAGCTCGGCACCCTGGTGGCCCTCGCCACCCTCCTCACCCGCCTGATGCAGCCGATCGGCCAGCTGTCCAACGCCCAGGCGGACGTCATGAACACCCTGGTCAGCTTCGACCGGCTCTTCGAGGTCCTGGACCTCGAACCGCTCATCGCGCAGAAGCCGGACGCGACACCGCTCGGCACCGCCACGGACATCCGGTTCGACAACGTGTCGTTCCGCTACCCGAACGCGGCCGACGTCTCGCTGGCCTCCCTCGAATCCATCGCCCTGCCGATGCCGGAACGCGCCGGCGACGCCTGGACACTGCGCGGCCTGAGCTTCACCGCGCCGGCCGGAAAGCTCACCGCGCTGGTCGGCCGCTCCGGCGCGGGCAAGACCACGATCACCCACCTCGTCCCACGGCTCTACGACCCCGACGAGGGAACCGTCCGCATCGGCGGCCGGGACCTGCGGGACGTCACCCTGGACTCCCTGCTCGACACCGTCGGCATGGTCACCCAGGACGCCCACCTCTTCCACACCACGATCCGCCAGAACCTCATGTACGCCCGCCCCGACGCCGCCGAACAGGACCTGATCGACGCCTGCCGCGCCGCACAGATCTGGGACCTCGTGGCCTCCCTCCCCGACGGCTTCGACACGGTGGTCGGAGACCGCGGCTACCGCCTCTCCGGCGGCGAGAAACAGCGGATCGCGATGGCCCGGCTGCTGCTCAAGGCACCGCCCGTCGTCGTCCTCGACGAGGCCACCGCCCACCTCGACTCCGAGTCCGAGGCCGCCGTCCAACTGGCCCTGCGCACCGCGCTGAAGGGCCGGACGTCCCTGGTCATCGCCCACCGGCTGTCCACCATCCGCGACGCCGACCAGATCCTCGTCATCGACGAGGGACGGGTCGTGGAACAGGGCACCCACGAGGAGCTCCTCGCCGTGGGGGGCCTCTACGCGGAGCTTTACCGCACACAGTTCGCGGGCCAGTCGGGCCAGTCGGGCCAGTCGGACGAGTCGGATGATTCGGGTGAGTCGAGGAACGGCTCCGGTCCCGAACGGGACGAGCGCCTACGCGATGCCGAGCGGGCGGGAATCGCCGGCCCGGTGTACGTCGGTGGTCCGATGCCGGGTGCGGGACCGGGGCCGCATCCCGTGCCGGGCATGGGAGCCGGGCCGATGGGACCGGGGCCGGGACCGGTACCGGTCCAGGGGATGGGCCCCGGCCCGGGGCCGAGGCAGGACTTCGGGGGCGGTCCCGGCCCCGGTCCTCACTTCCACGGACGTCCGAACGGCAGCTCGAACGGTGCTCCGGACGACGACGGGAGTGCACCACCCGAGGACCGCCGCAGGCGCTCCTGACCCCTGATCCCTGCCCTCTGCCCCCTGACCCCTTCGGCTATTGCCCCGCCCCACCCAGCACGACGCAGGCTCCGCCCCGCGGCCCACCGGCTGCCGGGGCCGAGCACTGTGCCCCGGGCCTGCCTCGACACGAAACACCACCGCAGGCAGCCCTTTCTCTCTCCCCCCGCAGCCGTGGACGCTTCCCGATCGAGCCAGTGGAGACGCCGCAATGTCTGACTCCCGCCCGCGCCGCCCGGACCACGCGGACCTCCCGCAACTGCCGGACCTCCCGGACCTCCCGGACCGTGTGGGGAACCCCGCGCCTCGTCCTGGCCGGCCGTCGACGCCGACGGCCCCGCGCCCCGTGCCGGACCGCATCGCGGCGTGGGCAACCCGGTCGCCGCGTGTCACGGCGGTGCGGTGCGGCACCGAGACGCTGTCGTACGCGGAGCTGGACGCACGCGCGAACCGTCTGGCGCGCTACCTGCGCCACACGGGAACGCGCGCGGAGTCACGCGTCGGACTCGCGCTCGAACGCGGCGTCGACATGGTCGTGGCGATCCTGGGCGTCTGGCGGGCCGGAGCGGCGTACGTGCCACTGGACCCCGCGTACCCGACGGACCGCCTGCGCCACATGGTCACCACCAGCGGTGCCGCACCGGTCATCGACGGCGACTGGCTGTCGGCGGCCGCCGCCGCGATCGCGTCCGAGCCGGCGCACCCCCTCGACGTACCGCCGCCGCACCCGGACCAACTGGCGTACGTCATCCACACCTCGGGTTCGACCGGCCGCCCGAAGGGCGTGGCGGTCACGCACCGCGGGGTGGCCGACCTGGTCGACGCGATGACGCCCGTACTGGGCGCCGGGCCGGGCGAAACGACACTGCAGTTCGCGTCGTTCAGCTTCGACGCCTCCGTGCTCGACCTCGCCGTCACCTTGTCCTCGGGCGGCACGCTCGCCGTCGCGGCGAGCGACGAGCGCTCGGACCCCGCGGCCCTGGCCGGAATGATCCGCGACACCGGCGTCACCGTCGCCAGCGTCGTCCCCTCCCTGCTGTCGACGCTCGACCCGCGGACGGTGCCCGGGGTACGGAACTGGCTGCTGGGCGCGGAACGGCTCAGCGCCGACCTCGCGGCACGGTGGCGGGCCCGCACGGGCCTGTGGAACACCTACGGCCCGACCGAGGCCACGGTGATGGCCACGGCGGTGGAGATACCGCGAGGTGCCACCGCGCAGGACGCGCCCCCACCGATCGGCCGCCCCCTCGACGGCACGCACGTCTTCGTGCTGGACGAGTCCCTGAGTCCCGCTCCCGTCGGAACGGTGGGCGAGGTGTACCTGGCCGGTCCCGGCCTGGCGCGCGGCTATCTGGGGCGTGTGGATCTGACCGCTGAGCGGTTCGTGGCGTGCCCGTTCCTGCCGGGGCGGCGGATGTACCGGACCGGTGACCTGGCCCGCTGGTCGGGCGACGGGCTGCTGCACTTCGCGGGGCGGGCCGACGAGCAGGTCAAGATCCGCGGCTTCCGCATCGAACTCGGCGAGGTCGAATCCGTCCTCGCCGCACACCCCGCGGTCACCCAGACCGTCGTCCTGGCACGGGACGGTCGCCTCACGGCCTACGTCGCCGCACAGAGCCCGCTCACCCAGGAGCACCTGCTCTCGTTCGCCGCGGACCGACTGCCCGACTACATGGTCCCGGCGACGGTGACCGTGCTGGACGCACTGCCGCTCACGGTCAACGGCAAGGTGGACACCGCCGCCCTGCCCACCCCGCGGACGGCGCGCCGGGCGGCCCGCACACCCACCACGCCCGTCGAGGAACTGCTCGTCGCTCTCTACGCGGACGTCCTGGGCCAGACGGACATCGGCACGGACGACGACTTCTTCACGCTGGGCGGCGACTCGATCCTGTCGATGACGGTGGTCTCCGGAGCCCGCCGGGCCGGCTACGTCCTCACCACCCGCGAGGTCTTCGAGCACCGGACCCCCGCCCGCCTGGCCGCCCTGGCCCGCCCCCTCACCAGCGGCCCGGCCCCGGACGGTACGGCGGACGCCACCGGCGACATCCCGCTCACGCCGGTCATGCGCGAGCTGCTCGAACGGGTCGGGCTCCAGGGCGTGGCGGAGGTCTTCCAGTCGGCTCACGTGTCGACGCCGGTGGGTGTGGACGGTGGGGTGCTGGAGTCTGCGGTGCGGGCGTTGGTGGAGCGGCATGAGGTGTTGCGGGCGCGGTTGGTGTCGGACGGGTCGGGGTTGCGGTTGGTGGTGCCTGGCGAGGTGCCGGAG
>NZ_JAVRHI010000156.1:0-67170 GCF_034105845.1 Streptomyces sp. CRN 30
CAACGACCCGGCGGCGGCCATGCGCTACACCGAGTGCAAGATGGCGCCGCTGTCGATGGAGATGGTCCGCGACATCGACGAGGAGACCGTCGACTTCACGGACAACTACGACGGCCGCTCCCAGGAGCCGACCGTCCTGCCCGCGCGCTTCCCGAACCTGCTGATCAACGGCTCGGCCGGCATCGCGGTCGGCATGGCGACCAACATCCCGCCGCACAATCTGCGCGAGGTCGCCGCCGGCGCCCAGTGGTACCTGGAGAACTACGAGGCCTCCCACGAGGAGCTGCTCGACGCCCTCATCGAGCGCATCAAGGGCCCGGACTTCCCGACCGGCGCGCTGGTCGTCGGCCGCCGGGGCATCGAGGAGGCGTACCGCACCGGGCGCGGCTCGATCACCATGCGCGCCGTCGTCGAGGTCGAGGAGATCCAGAACCGCCAGTGCCTGGTGGTCACGGAGCTGCCGTACCAGACCAACCCCGACAACCTCGCGCAGAAGATCGCCGACCTGGTGAAGGACGGCAAGATCGGCGGCATCGCCGACGTGCGCGACGAGACGTCCTCGCGCACCGGCCAGCGCCTGGTCATCGTCCTCAAGCGGGACGCGGTGGCCAAGGTCGTCCTCAACAACCTCTACAAGCACACCGACCTGCAGACCAACTTCGGCGCCAACATGCTGGCGCTGGTCGACGGCGTGCCGCGCACCCTCTCGCTGGACGCGTTCATCCGCCACTGGGTGAACCACCAGATCGAGGTCATCGTCCGCCGGACCCGGTTCCGGCTGCGCAAGGCCGAGGAGCGCGCCCACATCCTGCGCGGTCTGCTGAAGGCCCTGGACGCCATCGACGACGTCATCGCGCTGATCCGGGCCAGCCAGACGGTCGAGGTCGCCCGCGTCGGCCTGCGGGACCTGCTGGACATCGACGAGATCCAGGCCAACGCGATCCTGGAGATGCAGCTCCGCCGGCTCGCCGCCCTGGAGCGCCAGAAGATCGTCCAGGAGCACGACGAGCTCCAGGCGAAGATCAACGAGTACAACGCGATCCTCGCCTCGCCGGTCCGCCAGCGCGAGATCGTCAGCGAGGAGCTGACCGCGATCGTCGACAAGTACGGCGACGACCGCAAGACGAAGCTGATCCCCTATGAGGGCGACATGTCCATCGAGGACCTGATCGCCGAGGAGGACATCGTCGTCACGGTCACCCGCGGTGGCTACATCAAGCGGACCAAGACCCACGACTACCGGGCGCAGAAGCGCGGCGGCAAGGGCGTACGGGGCGCGAAGCTGAAGGAAGACGACATCGTCGACCACTTCTTCGTCTCCACCACCCACCACTGGCTGCTGTTCTTCACCAACAAGGGCCGCGTCTACCGCGTCAAGGGCTACGAGTTGCCCGACGCCGGCCGGGACGCGCGTGGCCAGCACGTCGCCAACCTGCTGGCCTTCCAGCCGGACGAGGCGATCGCGGAGATCTTCGCGATCCGCGACTACGAGGCGGCGCCGTACCTGGTCCTGGCCACCAAGGGCGGCCTGGTGAAGAAGACGTCGCTGAAGGACTACGACTCCCCGCGCTCGGGCGGCGTCATCGCCATCAACCTGCGCGAGCGGGAGGACGGAAGCGACGACGAACTGATCGGGGCCGAACTGGTCTCGGCCGACGACGACCTCCTGCTGATCAGCAAGAAGGCGCAGTCGATCAGGTTCACTGCCTCGGACGACACCCTGCGGCCCATGGGCCGTGCGACCTCGGGCGTCAAGGGCATGAGTTTCCGTGACGGCGATGAGCTGCTCTCGATGAATGTTGTTCGAGCCGGTACGTTCGTGTTCACTGCCACGGACGGCGGTTACGCGAAGCGGACCTCCGTCGACGAGTACCGCGTCCAGGGACGCGGCGGCCTCGGCATCAAGGCCGCCAAGATCGTGGAGGACCGCGGAGAACTCGTCGGAGCCCTGGTGGTCGAGGAGACCGACGAGATCCTCGCCATCACCCTCTCCGGCGGTGTGATTCGCACGCGAGTCAACGAGGTCAGGGAGACGGGCCGTGACACCATGGGTGTCCAACTGATCAATCTTGGCAAGCGCGATGCCGTCGTGGGCATCGCACGCAACGCCGAGGCAGGACGCGAGGCGGAGGAAGTCGACGGCGACGTGGTCGTCGACGAGACCGCCGAGGATGCCGCGACCGTCGCCGGCACGGACGAGGGTGAGGCGCCCTCGGCCGAGTAGCACGAGGAGAGAGTCATCGTGAGCGGAGCCACGGGCGCCGGATCGGCCGGTACCTCAAGGGGTACGGAAACGGACGGCGGCGGCCGTGGCTCCGCCGCGCAGGGAACGGACCCGCACGGGAACGCGTCCTCATCCTCGTACGAGACTCATGGATCCCAGGGGGGAACTGTGACGGAAACCCGAGGCCCGCAGAGCCAGCAGTACGCGGCTGGCGCGGGCCCGGCCGCAAGCGGCGCCCAGGCCCAGGCCACGCCGCACCAGCAGGCTGCCCAGCAGTCCGCTTCTCCGCTGCCGGGCGAACGGCAGCAGCAACAGGCCGGCGGGCCTTACCACCCGCCGCAGGCGTACCAGACCCAGGCGGGCGTCCCGTCGGGCTCCGGCGCCCGCACGGGCGCCGTGCGCCGTCCGCGCACCGGCGCGACCACCACACCGCGCGTCCGCAAGGCACGCCTGCGGGTCGCCAAGGCCGACCCGTGGTCCGTGATGAAGGTGAGCTTCCTGCTCTCCATCGCGCTCGGCGTGTGCACGATCGTCGCCTCGGCCGTGCTGTGGATGGTCATGGACGCCATGGGCGTCTTCTCGACGGTCGGCGGCACGATCTCCGAGGCCACCGGCTCCAATGAGTCGAACGGCTTCGACCTGCAGTCGTTCCTGTCGCTGCCCAACGTCCTGCTGTTCACGACGATCATCGCGGTGATCGACGTCGTCCTGGCGACGGCGCTGGCCACGCTCGGCGCGTTCATCTACAACCTCTCCGCCGGTTTCGTCGGCGGCGTGGAGCTGACGCTCGCCGAGGACGAGTGACGGCCACCGGATACCGATTTTGGGACTGCCCCCGTCGTGCGCTAATCTTCAGGAGTCAGCGCGCGGGAAACACACCGCAGAGCGCGGCGGGGCTATAGCTCAGTTGGTTAGAGCGCATCCCTGATAAGGATGAGGCCACAGGTTCAAATCCTGTTAGCCCCACCAGCCAAAAGGCCCCCGGATCATTGGTCCGGGGGCCTTTTGACACCAGTTCTTGACACCAACGGCGGCGATCAGCCGATGAGCGGGTCTTCGAGAAGTTCGGCGAGCATGCCGACCGCTTCCCGCTCGCTGTCCCCGACGACGTGCGTATACACATCCATCGTCATGCTGATCTGGCTGTGCCGGAGAATCGCCTGAGCGACCTTGGGGTGCACCTTCAGGAAGGCGAGCAGGGTCCCGCAGGTGTGCCGGGCCAGGCGAACCGTGATCCGGCGGACACCGGCCCGTTTGACGAGTCGGTCGAAGGTGCGGGAGAAGCCCACCGGGTCGATCATGCCGCCATGCTCGGCGGAGAAGATCAGGTCATGGTCAGGCTTTTGCGACCAGTGCTCACCGGCGATCTTCCGTTCCAGTGCTTGCAGCTCGCGCCGCTCATCCAGGACGCGGGCGCAGAACTCCGGGAGCGGGAGGACAGCCTGTGAGGACTCGGTCTTGAGGTCCTTGAGGACCAGGCCGACGCCCTTCTTCCGCTGGACCTGCTTGACCGGGGTGAAGCGGCCGGCCTCGAAGTCGATGTCCTGCCAGCGCAGCCCGAGCACCTCACCGCGACGGAGCCCGAGGACCAGAACGAGGACGCAGGCCGCGTAGAGCCGGTGGGCGCGGACCGAGCGCAGGAACGCGATGGCTTCCCGGGCGTTCCACGCCGTGCCCTTGTCCTTGGTGACTTTGGGCATGTCGACCAGGAGCGCGACGTTGCGCGTGAGCAGCTCTTCGCGCATGGCGCGGTTCAGCGCGTTGCGCAGGACGCGGAGGACCTCGAAGCGGGCCGCAGCGCCGACCTTTTCGCGGGTCAGTGCCGCCATGAAGACGCGGATCTGCGCCGGGGTGAGTTTGACCAGCGGCTTCTTTCCGAGGTGAGGCAGCAGGTAGAGCCGCACCTTGGACTCGTACTTGACGTACGTGTTGTGCTCGCGCTCAGGCTGGACGATGTGCTCCAGCCAGTAGGTCAGCCACTCGCCGAGCGTCCAGGAGCGGGAAGGCACCGGGATGCCGTTGCGCTCCTGGTCCTGGAGCTTGCCGAGCTTCTCGTTGGCTTCGTCCCAGGTGGCGCCGTAGACGGTCTTCCGGACGCGGTGGCCGTCCGTGTCGGTGACGTAGGCGCGGCCCATGTAGCGCCCGTCAGCACGCCGGGAGATGGTGCCCCCGCCGTTGGGGCGTCGCTTCGCCATCAGGCCGCCTCCCCGATCTGGCGGGTGATGAAGTCGCCGAGCGCGTGGGAGGGGATGCGGCGGCAGCCGTCGACCTTGATGGAGACGAGGCGGTGGGTGCGGATCAGGTCGTAGACCTTCGTCCGCCCTACCTTGAGCCGCGCCATGACTTCGGGGACGGTCAGCAGCTCGGGGGTGGCGGTGGTCATGCGGCGGCTCCGTCCTGGTCGAGGTTGAGGAGACCGGGTAGTTCTTCGCGGGCGGTTTCGCGGTTGTGCTGGAGGTCGCGGCGGATGTTGGCGGCGATCCAGGATTCGCCGGGGGTGTGGCCGTGGCCGGCGTAGGTCCAGTGGGTGAGGGTGAGGGTGGTGGCCTGTTCGTCGTCGGGATCGGGCAGGCCGAGCGCCTGGCGCTGCTGGGTGGCGCGGTAGTCGGCGCGGGTCTGGCGCAGGGCGCTGAGGGTGGTGGAGTAGCGGCGGGACTTGGTGGAGAAGTGGCCGCGGAAGCCGAGCATGTGGGCCCAGTCGCGGAGCTTGCGGTCCGGGTAGAGGGGGTGGAGGTCGAGACAGGCGGCGATGAGCCGGGCCGGGTGGTCGGGGACGCCGAGCAGGGTGAGCGCCTCTTTGTTGCCGATGCGGCGGTCTACGGTGCCGGTGGTTTCGGCGGCCTTGGTGGCGTACTTGGCGACGTAGGAGGCGACGGCCTGTTCGGTGATGTCGGCGCCGTCGCCGAAGGCCCGGATCGGGCGTACGTCGAGTTGGGTGCCCCAGTGCAGGGTGCGGGCGGGCTGGTCCCCGGCGGGGGCGATGTCGACGGCGACGCGGGCGGCTGCTGCGTGGATGGCGTCGGTGAGCAGGTCGAGGGTGGCCCAGGCGGGTGGTGGGGAGTCGGGTCCGTCGGGGCCGTCGAAGCGGATGACGGCGTGGAAGTGGACGGCGCCGCGTTTCTGGTACTCGGCGACCTTGCCGAAGGCGATGCGGGATTGCTCGCGGGCGGCTTTCTGGGTGAGGCCGGCGCGGCGGGCGATCTCGCGGCGGAGGTAGATCGTGAAGTAGCGCCACAGGTCGGAGGCGTGGTTGTTCCAGAGGACGGCGCCCGCGTAGTCGTAGGTGTCCGGGTCGAGCGGGGTGCCGAGTTCGGGGGCGTCATCGGGGTGGTGGGTGCCGCAGCGGCAGGGGCGGGTGCCGGGGCGGTTGTGGACCGGGCCGAAGGAGGGGGCGGTGAGGGTGGCGAAGACGCGGGGGTGGTCGCGGATTGTCTCCGGGGTGCCTTTGGCGGGGTCGCCGGTGAGGCCGGCGCGGATGAGGTGGTAGGTGTCGCCTGCGTAGGTCCAGGCGCAGGAGGGGCAGCGGGAGGCACGACGGTTGCCGCAGGCGATGCGGAGGCGTCCGCCGGGTTCGGTGTCGGTGGAGTAGGAGTGCAGGACGTGCCGGGTGTGGGCGTCGCGGACGACGACGGAGCCATGCAGGTGGATGGGGTCGGAGCAGCCGCCCGTGCGGCGGATCTGGTCTTGGATGCGGTCGAAGCCGGGGGCCCCGGCCAGCCTCAGTACGTCGGTGAGGGTGGCCGGGTCCAGGCCCGCCAGGGTGGCGGAGTCGTTCACGCGCCGGTCACCGCCCGGCGGCGGGAGGCGGGGGTGGTGTGGCCGGTGCCCTTGCAGGCCGGGCAGGACAGGCGGCGGGTGGCGCGGGTGCCGTCGCGGTGCCGGGCGCCGGTCGTGATCACGGCGGTGGCGAAGCCGTCACATGCGCGACAGACACGCGTGACGGGGGCGGGCTGGGGCATCATGAAGCGTCCCTTTCGGGTCCGTTGGATCTGTTGGGGGTGCAGGCGCCCGGAGCGGCGGAAGTTTGGCGACCGAGGCCGCTCCGGGGGCCGTCAGCGCTGCTGGGCGAGGTCCTTGAGCAGCAGGCGGAGGACGACGGCGACCAGGGCGACGGAGACGCCGGTGATGGCGACGGCGAGGAGCATGGAGACCAGGACGGCACCGACGACCAGGACCACGGCGCTGCCGCCGGCCGCGAGGGCGAGCGCGCTGCCCGGGGTGAGCTGCACGGCAGGACGGGCCACGATGGGTGCGGACGGTGCCGGGGCCGGGACGGCGGGGGTGGGTGCCGGTGCCTCGGTGACCGGGGCGACGGTGTCCGGGTGGGGGTACTTCGGGGTGAACACGATGGGTGTCCCTTCGCGGCGGGGTTACTTGACGACCGTGTCGACGGCGGGGGCGAGGATGCTGTCGGCGATGAGGTAGCCGCCGAGGAGGAGCACGGCGATGAGCCACCAGGGCGGGCGGATGAGCTTGATGCCGAGGAAGCCGACGACGAGCAGCGCGAGCCAGAGCGGTACGTCCACGGAGGTCTCCTGTCAGGCCTTGCAGCGGTGGGTGCGGGCGGCCAGCTCGGCGGCGGAACGGTCGTGGTAGTCGGCGGAGAAGCCGCAGCGCGGGGCCGTGCAGGCGGCGGTGTGCTTCTCACGGCCACGGCCGTCGTAGTAGGTGCCGACCTCGACCGGGCCGATGCGTGAGCGGTTGCGGAAGCGGCGGTAGACGGACATGGCGGTCAGCCCTCCTGCCGGAGGCTGCGGCCGGGGAACTCGGCGAGGATGCGCGCCTTGCCGTCCGGGTCCGAGGTGAGGTCGGCGGCTTCCTCGGCGAGCAGCCGGGCCAGGGTCGGGC
Source organism: Streptomyces sp. CRN 30 (assembly GCF_034105845.1). Classification (NCBI taxonomy): domain Bacteria; kingdom Bacillati; phylum Actinomycetota; class Actinomycetes; order Kitasatosporales; family Streptomycetaceae; genus Streptomyces; species Streptomyces sp. CRN 30. Next base: position 7,073 of record NZ_JAVRHI010000156.1, read on the forward strand.
GGCCGGTGTCGGCCATCTCGCGGGCAGCGTCCACGTAGTCGGACGGGCGGTTGAAGCTCCGCACGATCGTTCCTCCTTGTACTGGTCAGGTGAGCTGGAGTTCAGCGGTGATGGCGTCGACCATCGGGGTGGGCAGGCCGAGCCGGGCCGAGAGCGCGTCGGCGGGCATCGGTGTGCCGGTCGACGCCCGGTGCGCGTCGGCGAGTTTCCGGGCGTGGTCGAGGAGAGCGGCCGGCACAACCGGTGCACTGACCGCAGGCACAGGCGCAGACGCAGGCGTAGGTTCGGACGCGGCCGGGGCCAGTTCCGGGACCGGGTCAGACTCGGGAACGGGCGCAGGCTCGGGGGTGTCGGTGCGCTGCACCGCGATGTCCGGTGCGGCCGGTTCGTCGTCGGCGGGCTGGTCGGTGGGTGAGTGGACCAGAAGGGTTCCGCCGAGGAACGCGAGAGCGGGCCAGCCAGCGACGAGGATGCACAGCCACGCCGGTACGGCGGTCAGGTCAAGGAGTCCGGCGGTGGCGATGTTGGCGCCGAGCGAGGCGAACAGGGCGATGACGAACCAGGTCCAGGCCGAGCGGTCCCGGCGGACGGTGCGCAGCCGACGCCAGGCAGCGACCAGCAGCAGATCCACGGAGACGGGATAAGCCCAGGCTTTCCAGCCGGACTGCCCGGCGGCTTCGGCCAGGTCGTGCAGATGGGCGAAGGACAGCGCACCAGCGATCACGGCCTGCACGAGCACCGCGTCCGGACGGATCGAACGGGGCACGGGGATACCTCCCTTCAGGGGGTGGCCGGGCGGGGCTTGGCCAGCGACGGGCCAGCGGCCGGCGCCGCCGGGGTGGCGGGCACGGCGGGCTGGAACGGCTTGAGCGCGGGAAGGTCGGGGACCAGGTGGGCGAAGGCCCGGCAGATGGCCGCGACCTCGTCCCGGGAGGTGTCCGGGGTTCGGATCTTCGACCAGCCCCCGGAGGAGTCGGCAGCGACCGCCGTGCCGGGGCGCTCCATCGGGATGAGGCTGGCTACCGGGACCGCGTCCGGGGCCACGTCGTTCAGCCCCATCTCGGCGGTCTGTTTGTCGTTCACCCGGTGCACCACCCGGCCGGTGAGCTGGGCGCGGAGCATGGTGGCGCCCTTGCCCAGCTCGGAGCCGAAGCGCTGCCCGCAGATCTCCAGGTAGATGCCGACCGCGCGGGCCATCTGCGCCAGCCGGATCAACGCCGTGACGATCTGCTCGCGGCGCTCCTCGTCCTTCTTCGAGGAGATCAGGAACAGTTCGGCGACCTCGTCCACCAGGACCACGACCGGCACCGGCCGCGCCGAGGCGGGCAGTTCCCACAGGTCGGAGACACCCTCACTGCTGAGCAGGTCGAAGCGGTCTTCCATCTCGGCGACCAGGACGCCGAGCAGCGCGGCGGCATCGTCCGGGCTGGTCACCAGCGCGGAGAGCCGGGAGGCGTAGGCGGTCTGTTCCACGCCGCGTTTGCAGTCGATGCCGACCAGGGCCACCGGCAACTGAGCCAGCCCCTTGATCAGGTTGCGCTGGTACATCGACTTGCCCGAGTGGTTCGCCCCGAGCGTCAGCGCCATCGGCACCTTGTGGTAGTCCCGCTTGAAAGCCGTGCCGTCCTCCCGCAGTGCCACCGGAACGACCATGTCCCGGGGCACCGCACTACGGGGCATCCGCACCCGGCGCAGCACGTCGTAGCCGGTCATCCGCAGCTCCACGTAGCCCGGCCTGGTCTCCGTGACGGTGACCGAGTGGACGCCCCAGGCGTGCCGCAGCCGCTCGGAGGAGGCGATCAGGTCGGCGGGCTCCAGACCGGCCGGAAGCCGCAGCGTGACCCGCAGCCCCGTCGAGGTACCCGCCACCCGGCGGATCTTCGGCGGCACCGGCTGAACTTCCCGCCGGGCCACGTTGCGGGTCATGAACGCCCGCAGGCCCGAGGGCTGCACCGTCAGCCCGCACACATCCATCGTCGAGCGGTACGAGCAGACGAAGCGGCCCCAGGTGACCGGCAGGCCGACCAGCGACCAGTACACGCGAGGGGCGCGGACCTTCGCATAGCCGAGACCGCCGGCACCCGCGACGGCTCCCGTGGCTTCCAGCCACATCGTCAGGTCGGTCATGGTCAGGCCGCCGGGGTGACCGCGACGGCGCGGAACGCGATGCCGTGCCGCTTCTGGCCGTTGAACTCGTTCTCCCAGTCCCGCGCCTTCAGCCCGACCACCTTCACGGGCGTGCCCGGCGCCAGGCCCTCCGGGTAGCCCGTCTCCGGAACGGTCACCTGGTAGAGGTTGCCCTCCCCCTCATCCGAGACCAGCAGACCCACGGTCGACAGACCCGCACCGGTCTCCCGGTCCACAGCCCGCTCACCCGTCTTCTTGTTGGCCATCTTCGGTTCCGGGGCAGTCGCCACAAACACGACGGCGGTCGAAAGGTCGATCTTGAACGAAGGCATGAAGCACTCCCATGTCGTTGCTTTACGAGCAGCCCAAAGAGGACTGGCCCCGCCGCAGTCCTGGGACTGTTGGCGGCACGACATGACTGTGGCATGCAGTCCCAGGACTGTCAACAGTCCTGGGACTGTGCAAGACTTGCCTTGATGAGAGGAGTCAGCGATGGCACCCAAGTGGCGCGAGCTGGCAGACAAGCTGGCTGACCGGATCAGGAGCGGCGAATACGCCCCTGGCCAGCAGCTTCCGCAGATCAGAGAGCTGGTCGCGGACGGTGAGGGCTCGAAGTCCACCGTCCACGCGGCCTACAAGGCACTCGAAGCCGAAGGTCTGGTCACGTCGTCCCGTGGGCACGGCACGGTCGTGCGGAAGCGGTTCCCGCTCAAGCGGCTCGGCATCGCCAGGTACGACAAGGCCAAGTGGCGGGACGGGGACGAGGTCGCGTTCATCGCGGACCGCGTCGCCAGCGGACGCAGCTACCGGCGGAACGAGCAGACCCAGACCATCAGCCTGGTCGAGGCACCGCCGGCAGTCGCAGCTGCTCACGGCCTGGCCGAAGGCGCGCAGGTGTACGCGCGTGCGCGTCTGGTCAAGGAAGGCGACCAGCCGACCCACACCCTGACGAGCTACTACCGCCCCGAGCACGTCGAGGGAACCCGGCTCGTTGACCCGACCCCGGGACCGGCCGGCAAGGGCGGCGGCTTCCGCGTCCTGTACGACGCCGGATACGAGATCGACCACATGAAGGAAGAACTCTTCGCCCGGACGCCGACCGCCGACGAAGTCCGCCTCCTCCAGCTCCCCCCGGGGGAACCGGTCGTCGAGCTGCACCGGACCACCTACACGGCGTCTGGCACAGTGGTCGAATTCGCCATCGGTGTACACGCGGCTTCGCGCTTCGCCTGGGAGTACGACTTCAAGGTCCCCGACTCAGCGAAGGGCGAGAAGGGGCAGTAAATGATCTCGACGCAGGCATGGGCCGACACTCGGCGCCTGTGGGACTACCACCAGATGGGCCACGCCCTGCGTCCCTGCTCGGTCGCCATCGGCCTGGGCAGTCACGACCTGGGCGTGGCCGACACGGCGGCAGATCTCTACGCGCACGGCATGGCCCCCCTGCTGGTGTTCACTGGGTCCACCAGCCCCACGACGCGTGAGCGGATGCCGAAGGGGGAGGCCGTCCACTACCGCGAGCGCGCTCTCGCCCTCGGCGTCCCCAGCTCAGCGATCCTGGTGGAGCCGCGGGCACGCAACACCGGCGAGAACATCCGCTTCTCCCGGGCCGTGCTCGAAGAGGCCGGCGTCGAGGTGTCCTCGGTACTGCTGATCAGCAAGCCCTACGAGGAGCGGCGCGCGTACGCCACCGCGTGCAAGCAGTGGCCGGGAGTCGAGTTCGTCAGCGCCTCAACACCCATGACGCTGGAGGACTATGTGGACTCCATCCAGGATGCCCGCCTGGTCATCGACATGTTGGTGGGGGCGTTGCAGCGGTTGCTGGTCTACCCGGAGAAAGGGTTCATGATCAGCCAGTCCATGCCGGGCGAGGTACTCGAAGCGTACGAGCGCCTGTGCGCCGAGGGCTTCACGAGCCGACTGCTTCCTGTGGACGCGTCCACGGGCTGAGCCCCGGCAGAGCGGCACGACCCGTACGTGGAGCGCGACCCGCACGGGCTCCATCGCGGACAGCAGGAACGGCGAGACGTTGCCTCTCCAGGCCCCGGCGGCCGCATGCCGACACCCCCAGCGGATGACTACGTCTGAGACCCAGCGGCCCTGAGCTGTTACGAGTTTCTCTACCTCATCAAGCCCGGCTGCGCTCCGCTTCGCCGGGCGCGCTCCCGGCTCCGCCGCGGGCGCCGCTCCTGCCTCCGGCCCGCTCCGCCCGCGCTGCGCCTACGCGCGCCCACGAGCAAGAAGCGCCGGGGTGTGTGAGTCGATCACCGCGCAGAACAGCGTGCGGTCAAGGCGATGCCTCCGGCGGGGGATCGGCCGGCACCGGGATGGAGGGGGCGCCGTCGCCGACTGCGGACCCGTAGGGGTACGCGCGGGGGCTCCCATCCCGTCCACCGCCGACCCAGGCAGAGCCGAGCGGACGCGGCCCAGGGCGTCAAGGTCGTTCGTCCAGCGGGGCGCTCCACCTTGACGCCCTGAACCACGCCCGCTCCACGGTGTGTGGGTCGACGGCGGACGGGATGGGAGCTGGGGTGAGTGGTGGGTGAGGAGGTGGGCCACCGGGCTGTTGCATGTGCTGGAAGCTCACGAAGGCTTGATCGCCATGCGTTGGGACTGTCAGTGGGTGCCGGTAGCCTGAAAGGTTCGCCGCTATCCCTACATCTAGTGGCTGGTTGGTCGAACATGCCCACAAGTTGTGGTCTGTGTACCCCATTTGAGCCACAGGAGGCGCTATCCTTCTCAACAGCGCGAAAGACCCCAGTTCAGAAGGACTGACGCGGGGTCGGTACCTGCTCGAACTGGGGTCATGATGCGTTCCTAGGCGCCCATCGACCCTACATGGCTCCGCCCTTCACCTAGAAGAGCGGGGTCTACATCGAGCGGTATCCAGCTCGAAGGGTAGGTGATCGAAATGGCCAAGAAGCTCACGCCGGGTACGCCGGCGCCAGAGTCAGGGCAGTACAAGGTCCCCGGTTCCAAGACCGAGGTCACGGCCGTGAAGGGCAAGCCCCTTCCGCCGACGCCCAAGGCTGGTCAGGGTTACAAGCTCGTTGACCCGACCAAGCACAAGCCGAAGGGCAAGTGATTGAGGGGCAGGCTCTTCGGGGCCTGCCCCTTACTTCGTGTGCCACGGAAGCACAGCAGTCAGATGCCGTTGTCGGCAGTACGACCCGGTCACGGCTGATCGGCATACGGCACCAGGTCGTACACCTCACGGCAAGGCCTACACGCCGACTGCACATGCCCCGGCCCGGAAGCCTGCTCCACCACCTCGATGGCCCGGATGCCGGCGGTGTACCCCCGGTGCCATGAGCAGTAGCCGTAGGTCATCGGTTCCGTCACGGCCGCGCTTGGGGTGTTCAGAGCGCTCTGGTCCTGCGTGCCCTCGTTCACGTCGACTCCGTCTCGGTCGTCCATGCCCCTGGGCCGTCCACGCGGTCGGGGCCCTGCACTTGCAGGGTACCGCTGCGGGATAGGTGGTATAGGTCGTATGGGTTGTCTGATCTCGCGTGTACGGATGAGCCCACCTAACTTCGAGATCATGAAGTGGGAGCCGGATGTACCGAGGTGGCGGCAGGTGTACGCCGTCATGTCGGAGCGGATCTTGGACGGGACCTATCCGCCCGAGGGGCGGCTTCCGTCTGCGATGGACATCTGCGACGAGTTCGGGATCAGCCAGGTGACGGCCAAGCGTGTGTTGACGGAGCTGCGCAAGGCGGGGTTGGCGTACATGCAGCCGGGCATCGGGACGTTCGTCACCGAGCTGCCCAAGCGGTAGTTGTCAAGCGGCCTGCTGGTGTCTGACACCAGTGGACGACACCAACAGCCCCGTACGCCGCCGGATCAAGGCGCACCAGGGCGACCGGCAGAAGGCCGCCGAGCAGGTGAGAGCCAGGGGCGACGGGGCTCCATGATCGACCTGATAAGGATGAGGCCACAGGTTCAAATCCTGTTAGCCCCACCAGCGAGAAAGACCCCCGGCCGGTATCGGTCGGGGGTCTTTCTCATGCGTTGACCTGTGGTTACGCTCGCTCGATGACCTTGGAACGGGAACAGGTAATCGTGCATTCGGTGGACCTGGCGGGGCTCGGGAGTGGTGGGCCGGTGCCGGCGCCGGTGACGGCACCGAGAGGCCGCACTAGCCTGGCTCCCCATGAAGGTCTCCGTCGATCAGAACCTCTGCTACGGCTCCGGGGACTGCGTCTACCGGGTCCCCTCCGTCTTCACCACCGTGGACGGCTTCGGTGCCGTACGGCCCGGTTGCGAGGACTCCGGCGACGATCCGGGCGTCCAGGAGGCAGCCGAGCTGTGCCCGTCGCAGGCGATCACCGTCACGGACGGCTGAAGGCCCGGCGCTCGTCGAGCGCCGGGCCTTCGCTGCTGCAGTACGCGATATCGCCGTGGTGACCAGAGGGATGTAAGGGGATGGAGGGGCGGGGCGCTCAGCGTTGCAGCGGTGTGTCGACAGGGGCACCGGGCTCCGCGTCCGCGGTCTCCTCGCCCTCGCACAGGGCGGCGGAGCGGGCCGCGTCGGCCGCGTCGGTGGAGGGACGGTGGCGGCAACTGGGGGACTTGCCGTGCGCCTCGGCGCGGATGCGCTGTTTCATCGTGGGGGGCAGGGAGCCGACCCGTGGCCATGACCGCGGGGCCGCCGCCGGTTCGCTCAGTTCCTGGCCGGCCTCGCTGTTGCGAGTGGTCTCGGTCTGCTGTACCGCCGCGGAGGCGGTCGTCGTGATGAGTCCGAGCGCCGTGCACAGCGCGAGGAAGGCGGTGACGAAGGCGGTCCACAGGTTCATGACCTTGTTCCGGGCCATAACCCCTCACTTTCGGGTTGGGCGATTTGCGTACTTTCCTCATGATGTGTATCGGTGCCGCGAAGTGGTGGACCGACGCCCCCGGCGCGTCGATCTTCAGATCAACACCACACGGATGGGTGCAAGAGGGGCCGAAAGGTGCGGAGGCAGGAGAAGGGCGGTCAAAGTTCACCGTCCGTGGACGCGTGATCACCGTGTGATCACCCTCAGATCGGAGCGGCTCGACTCGCCTCTACTGGGTACCGACAGGGGTGAGTTGGCGCCGGACGCAGGTCACCGATCGATATCGGTCGGTGTGTATAGTCGGGCGCCAGAGGTCCCCTACGTCAAGGAAAGACGAGGTCGCGCGGTGAAGAAGCTTCTCCTGGTCGCACTGGCCGCCATCGGCGGGCTCCTCGTGTACCGCCAGATCCAGGCGGATCGCGCCGAGCAGGATCTGTGGACGGAGGCGACTGACTCCGTGCCCACGGGTTCGTGAGCAAGACCGACACCCGGTCCTGAGAACAGACCCCGGCCGTGCCACGGTCGGGGTTTTGTGTGTCCGCTGCGCCGGAGCATCGCCGGCGGGATGGATGTTTCGGACGCTCGTACGGATCCGGCGGATGGCGGGCCGCGCGGCGGGGCAGGATGGGCCACGATCCGGTCCGGGCAACGGCGAGGGGTGGCGCACGATGGGGTGGCGGCGTACGTCGAAGCCGGTGGCCAGGGACGGCGGGTCTGCGTCCTCGACGCCCGCCGGGCCTGCGTCCTCGACGCCCGCCGGGCGCGGGCCCTCGGCACCCGCCGCGTCGGCGCCCTTGATGCTTGCCGGGCGCGCTCCCCTTCTTCCGGTGTCTCGCCGCACGGCAGCTGCGGTCGCCGCGGCCGCCGTCCTGTGTCTCACCGCCGTACTCCCCGTTGGCCCCGCCCACGCGGCCGGTGCCCACAGCGGATATGCCCTCGCCGTGGACACCGACAGTGGATACGCCTTCGCCGCGGACGCCCGCCGTGTCGACGGAGCCGCCACCGCCGCGGACGCCGACCGTCTGGCGCCCGGCGCCACCTACCGCAGTTCCCTGGCCCGCGGAGCCGAGGCCCACTACGCCCTCGAACTCGACGCGGCCTCCACCGCCTACGTCTCCGTCACCGCCGTACCCCGTCCCGGCGGCGACGTCGTCGCGGTCGACGGCATCCGGGTCTCCCTCCAGGACGCCGACGGCGGCTCCTGCTCCCTGGACACCGCCACCTTCGGCGCCGCCCGCAGCCCCCACCCCCTCACCGCCTGGGGCCGCCGCGAGATCACCCCCGGCACCACCCGCTGCCAGCACCCCGGCCTCTACTACGTCGTCGTCGAACGGACCCGGCCCCAGGACTCCCAGCCCGACGACTGGGACCTGGAGCTGACCACCGTCACCGAGCCGGCCCTGAAGGAGACCGGCACGACCCGTGCCCCGGACGCCGGTGACTCCGCCACCCCCGAGCCCCTCACCGACGAGCCCGAACGCCGCCCCGCCGGCGCCGGATTCACCGACGCCGCCGTCCTCGGCCAGGGCGCCTGGCGCACCGACGTACGCCCCGGACAGACCCTCTTCTACAAGGTCCCCCTCGACTGGGGCCGACGCGTCCACGCCACCGCCGAACTCGGCGCCAGTGACGGCACCTCCGGTTACGCCACCGCCGCCCTCGGCCTGTCGCTCCACAACCCCGTGCGCGGCCGGGTCGACTCCGCCGCCACCGGCTACACCGGACGACAGGCCACCGCCGACGTGGGCCCCGTACCGCCCGTGGCCTACGCCAACCGGTACGCCGCCACCGGCGAGCAGCGCGCGATGCGGTTCGCCGGCTCCTACTACCTGGTCGTGCACCTCGCGGAACAGGTCGCCGACCGGTTCGGGCAGGGACCGTTCGAACTGGTCCTGCGCGTGCGGATCATGGGAGAGGCGGAGAACGGACCCGGGTACGCGGGGGAGCCGGTGCCGCGCGATGTCTTCGAGGCGGTGGCGCCGTTCCAGGGGACGACGCCGGAGCACGGGACGGCCGGGCGTTCGGGCGGAGGTACCGGAGCGGGCCCGGGGGAGAACCTCGCGATGAAGGCCGTCGCGGTGGGCGGGATCGGCACGGGGAGCATCCTGCTGGCCGGGCTGGGTGTGTGGACGGTCGTGGGACGGCGCAGGGGTGCCTGACTGACCGGGGTCGAGCCTTCCTCGGGCGAGGCCCGGACCCGGATCAAATGCGGATCGAATCCGGGTCAGGTCCGGGTCAGATCATGTTCAGATCCGGGTCAGCGCCCAGAACCCCACCGCGTAGCAGGCCAGCGCGATGAACAGGACCGGCAGGACCACCGCTGCCGGAGGGCCGGGACGGCGCCGCCGGGGGGCGCGGTGCTGGGCTACCGACGGACCCGGCGCCGGAACCTGGTCGTTCCTGGCCGTGTACGAGGCCGTGGAGGGATCTTCGCGCGGCTGGGGCGGGAGCGTGGGGTACGGAGAGGGGTGCGGGGCGGCAGTCGGTGGGGGCGTGGGCGGTGCCTGGTGCGGGAGCGGCACGCGGGACGACAGCGCGACGGTGGACTGGGGCGGCGCCAGAGGGAAGCTGCCGGTGTCCGACATGCTCGGTGGGGAGGGATGCGGTGGTGTCGGCGGTGCCTGTGGTGTCTGTGGTGTCTGTGGTGTCGGTGAGGTCGAGGGCAGGGGTGGTATCGATGGGTGCCTGTTCCCCTGCGGGTCCCGTCCCGACGCCTGGTCCAGCGCCTGGCCCGGCATTCGATCCGACGCCTGGTCCGATGCCTGGTCCGGCGTCTGATCTGATGTCCGGTCCAGCGTCCCGTCCTCGGTCCGTACCCGTGCCCGTGCCGACGGCAACCCGCGGGACGGTCTGACCGGCCCCTGCGGGCCGAACCCGACCGGCAGCTGGCCCACTTGGTCGAAGATCTCGATCAGTTCGTCGTCCGGGCCAGGCTCCGGCAGGAGCTCCACCGCCGCGGCCAGCGCCTTGCGCGCTCCCGTGGCCGTACGGAAACGGGCGAGCGGATCGGGCTGCAACAGCATGGACACGACCTGCCACAGCGGTTCGGGGACCCCGGCCGGCGCCCTCGGCGTCCCGTACTCGGCGAAGTACTGCACCAGCGCCTTCGTGTCCGGCTTGGCGCCCTCCAGCAGATAGAGCGCGACCAGACCCACGGCGAACAGGTCGGCGGGGAAATCCGGCTCCGCGCCCAGCATCGACTCCGGCGCGAGATAGCCCGGTGTCCCCACCACCAGGTTGGTCTCCGTCAGCCGCGGCTCGCCCAGCCGCATCGCGATGCCGAAGTCCGACAGCCGCAGCCGGGGCCGGCCGGTCCCGGTCGCTTCGAGGAGCACGTTGGCGGGTTTGACGTCCCGGTGCACGACCTCCTCAGCGTGCACCGCGGCGAGCCCGGCCAGGAGCTGGTCGAGCAGGACGCAGACGTAGGACGGTGGCAGCGGACCGTAGTCCCCGACCAGGTGCACGAGCGAGCCGCCGGTGACCAGGTCCATCGTGAACAGAACCTTGTCGTCGTCGGCGGCCCAGCTGGCCGGCGCGAGCACGTGCGGGTGGTCGATCCGCATGGCCTGCTCGCGGACGAAACGCAGCAGGGCGTGCGCGTCCCGCTGCTGCAGCACCTTCGCGGCCACATAACGCTTGCGGCGGTGGTCCCAGGCGCGCCAGACGGCGCCGACTCCCCCACGTCCGATCGGGTCGACCAGTTCGTACCGGCCGGCGAAGACCTCACCCATGGCTTCTGCGTCGCCCTCCCCCTGCCCTGCCTGCTCCGTGGCCCCGGAACATCCCGGGCCCGGCTGCCGTACCCCCTCGGCGGTCGGGCCCGGACGGGGTCAGCTCTGGTGGGACTGGTAGTGCGCGACCGCGTCCGAGGTGCGGCCGGCGCCGTATACCCGGAGGAACTCTGCCAGCTCCGGGTGGGTCGGGGCGAGGGTGTCGGCGGCCTCGATGATGTCGCCGGCGGCCGCCACCGACCGCAGCAGGGACTGGATCTCGCGGACCACCCGCTTGACCGTGGGCGCACCGGAACTGCTCGTCGTCTGCGTGGTGTTGCTGAGCACCGAGCCTCCCTGCGACTTCTTGATCTCGTCCATGCGCTCGGTGGCCTCGGCCGCGCTCACACTGCCGTCCGCGACCTGCCCCGCCAGGTCCTGGAGCAGCTGGACCCGCTGGACCACCGCGGGATTGCCGATCTTCGCCCGCTGGCCGCTCATCAGCTGCGACAGCATCGGCGCGGAAAGTCCCAGGACCCCCGCGAGACGTGCCTGGTTGAGCCCGAGATCGTCGATCAGCCTACGGAAGAGCGCCCCCAGCGGCTCCCCGTACCAGTTCCGCTGCAGCTCCCGCGCTCTTGCGGTGGCTTCCTGCTGTGCGGCGTCCATTGCGTCTCCCCATCGCTACCCCAAAAACCGCAGTTCGCTCCAGCGAACCACGCCGAGCATCTTACGGAGAGTGGTCGTCCACCGGGACCCCCAATCTGTTTGGGAGATACGGGGGGCGACCCGGTACTCTTGGCTGCGGCGCCCGGCAGGACGGATTTCCGGCCGGTCGGACGCTTCGGTTCCGGGGCCTTAGCTCAGTTGGTAGAGCGCTGTCTTTGCATGGCAGATGTCAGGGGTTCGACTCCCCTAGGCTCCACAGATCTCACAGATTCCATAGATCCCCTAGATCCCACAGACCTCGCGGGGTTCAGGGTCACGGGGTTCACGGATTCACAGGTGTCACAGCTTCACTGGAAAGCCCCTCCGGGCTGCGGGAACGTACTCGGAGGGGCCTTTTCGTTGCGGCTCCGCGATGGCGGCTGGACCGGCTCCACTACCGTCCCTGTGTGTCCCACGTCAAATCCGGTGGTCACAGAGGCGTCCCGCCGGTCCGTGCGATGAGTGGCCAACTTCCCTTGCGGCGGCGGGATTTGCCGATCATGGAGAGGGTGCCGGGGGAGCCCCGGTACGACGCGGAAAACGGGGTGTCGGCTCTTGATATCGTCACTCCACAGGGCACCGGGACCCCCACCTCTGCGGGGCGGTGCCACGTGGCTCATCGCCGTCGGGGCCGTTCGGACGCTGCCGACGACGTGGAAGGGGCAAACCATGCGGGCGAAGGTACGGGCCGCTCTCGACGCGCTCTACATGAAGCGGCTTGTCAGGGAGTTGGAAGGACGCCCACGCCCTCAGCACATCGGCATCATGCTGGACGGGAACCGCCGCTGGGCCAAGACCGCCGGCATAGAGGACCCGCGCGAGGGCTACCGCGCGGGCGGCGCCAAGGTCTCCGACTTCCTGCGCTGGTGCGACTCCGCCGAGATCGAGCACGTCACGCTGTACATGCTCTCCGACGACAATCTGCGCCGCCCCGAGGCCGAGCTGACGCCCCTGATCGACATCATCGCCGAGGTCGTCGAGCGGCTCGCCGCGCCCGGCAATCCCTGGCGGGTCGAGGTCGTCGGCGCCCTGGACCTGCTGCCGGCCGAGTCCGCGAACCGCCTCAAGGTCGCCACCGCCGCCACCCAGGACCGGCACGGCGGCACCAAGGTCGACGTCGCCGTCGGCTACGGCGGACGCCGTGAGATCGTCGACGCCGTCCGCTCCGCGCTCATGGAGCACAGCGCCCAGGGCGGCGACATCGACGAGTTCATCGAGACCTTCACCATGGAGCACATCTCCAAGCACCTGTACTCCAAGGCGCGGTCCGAGTCCGACCTCATCATCCGCACCTCAGGGGAGCAGCGGCTGTCCGGCTTCCTGCTCTGGCAGTCCGCGTACGCCGAGATGTACTTCTGCGAGACCTACTGGCCGGATTTCCGCGAGATCGACTTCCTGCGCGCCCTTCGCTCGTACTCTTTGCGCGATCGTCGCTACGGACGGTGACGGGACGCCGGACCCGGCTGTTCCGCCGTTCCACGTGAAACATCACTGAGAAACATCACTGAGGGGCGGGAGAGCCAAGGCTCTCCCGCCCCTCAGTGCAACGCGTCCGTCCGGCGGCGCTCAGCGCTGCTCGTCGCGGCCCGCGGCCTCGTCCTCCGCCTGCTTGGCCTGCACCTCGGGGTCGAGCGAGGTCTGCCCGCTGCCGTCCACCGAGGTCAGCCGGGTCGACTCGGGAACCTCCGTCGCCTCCGGGGGTTCCACCAGCCAGTCCGGGTTGGCCTGCTTGTCCCACCACTTCCAGGCGGCGAACGCACCGCCTGCCACCACGCCCAGGACCAGCAGGGCCTTGGCGACACGGTTGGTCTTCGCACGGCGCTCGTGCTTGCGCGCCAGCTTCCGGATCTCCTTGGCCGAGACCTGACCGCGCAGCGCGGCCAGCGCGGCGGCGCCGCGCAGCGCCGCCTCGTCCCGCACCGGAGTGGCGGCGGCCACGGCCTGCTCGATCCGGGGACGCGAGTACTCGGCCGCCTGGCGGGCGGCGACGCGGGTACGCAGGGCGGCATCATGAGCGGCCTGGTCCACCTTCGGTGGCACATGCGAACGGGCCTGCTCCAGCCGCGGCGCGACATACACGCCGTACTGCTGTCGAGCCTGGCCGGCGGCCGAAGACACCTTGGGCGCAAGCCGTACGCGCGCCTCGTGTGCGTAGTGAGCGGCCCTGTCCTTGGCCGTGTCGGCGTAGGGCGCCACCACTTCCGCGGCGTGCAGCACGCTGTCCTTCGCCGAACCGGTCGCGGCGCGCACGCTGTCGATGCGGGTCACGGGTTCCTCCTCCTCGGTGGCGTACGGTAATTCGACTTTCCACCCTTTTACGGATCATGCCTCTCGACGCACCGTCAGGCATGTGAGGGCGGGCATCCGGGTCATGACGCTGTCGCCGGATGCGGAGATCGACCGCGAGAGATCGACCGCGATAGCGGGTGAATCCGGGGCAACGGGAGCTTGTCGTCGACAATGCCACGGATCGACGCGCAGCGCTCCCGTCCCGGGAGTACTCGGCCGGATTTCCGCAAGCGACCCGCGTCGAAGAGGGAAGGCGATCGACCGCTGGGCGACGTGCGGGGCGGACCGTGCGAGGATCAGGGCGTCACAGGAAGACAACGGAAGGCAGATCGTGGCTGAGCAGCTTTACGCCACCCTGAAGACCAACAACGGCGACATTGAAGTCCGGCTCCTGCCGAACCATGCCCCCAAGACGGTCAAGAACTTCGTCGAGCTCGCCACCGGCGAGCGCGAGTGGACGAATCCGGCCACTGGCCAGAAGTCCACGGAGAAGCTCTACGACGGGACGGTCTTCCACCGGGTGATCAGTGGTTTCATGATCCAGGGTGGCGACCCGCTGGGGAACGGCACCGGCGGTCCCGGTTACCAGTTCGAGGACGAGTTCCACCCGGATCTCTCCTTCGACCGGCCCTACCTGCTGGCCATGGCCAACGCGGGTCCGGGCACCAACGGATCGCAGTTCTTCATCACCGTCGCGCCGACGACGTGGCTGACCCGGAAGCACACCATTTTCGGTGAGGTCGCCAACGACGCCGGGAAGAAGGTCGTGGACGCCATTGTCGCCGCGCCGACCAACCCGCGTACGGACCGTCCGGTCCAGGACGTCGTCATCGAGTCGGTCGTCGTGGAGACGCGCGAAGGCTGATCCCGGGTCCGGGACGGCCCCGACCGGCCCGCACGGGAACAAAACGCCCCGCTCATCCGTAGGGATGGGCGGGGCGGGCGCATTGCACACGACACTTGCACGCGACGATCGAGGGGACCTCATGGACCAGGCAGCGGGAGGCATCCCACAGGACGCCGGATCGCCGGCCTGCTACCGCCATCCCGACCGCCCCACGGGCGTCCGCTGCGTCCGCTGCGAGCGGCCCGTCTGCCCCGACTGCATGATCGACGCCTCGGTCGGCTTCCAGTGCCCCGACTGCGTCCGCGACGGCTCCGGTACGGGCCACGCGCCCACCGCGACCCGCCCTCGCACCGTGGCCGGCGGCCCGGTCACCGGCGATCCCCGGCTGGTCACCAAGGTCCTGATCGGCGCCAACCTCGCCCTCTTCCTCGTCCAGCTCGCCGTCGGCGACCGCTTCACCGAGCGGTTCGAACTGATCGGCCGGGCCTATGTGCCCCTGCTCGGCTCCGTCGAGGGCGTCGCGGACGGCCAGTGGTACCGCTTGCTGACCTCGATGTTCCTGCACGGCAGTTACATCCACATCCTTTTCAACATGCTCAGCCTCTGGTGGATCGGCGGCCCCCTCGAAGCGGCCCTGGGCCGCGCCCGCTATCTGGCCCTCTACCTCGTGTCCGGCCTCGCGGGCAGCGCCCTCACCTACCTGATCGCGGAGCCCAACCAGCCCTCGCTCGGTGCCTCGGGCGCGATCTTCGGGCTGTTCGGCGCGACCGCCGTCCTCCTGCGCCGCCTCAACTACGACATGCGGCCGGTCATCGCCCTGCTGGCGATCAACCTGATCTTCACCTTCAGTCCGGGCTTCAACATCGCCTGGCAGGCGCACATCGGCGGTCTCGTCGCCGGCGTCGTGATCGGCTACGCCATGATCCACGCCCCGCGAAAGCGGCGCGCGCTCATCCAGTACGGCACCTGTGCGCTGGTCCTGGTGGTCTGCCTGGCGCTGGCCCTGCTGAGGACGTCACAGCTCACCTGAGCGGCTGTTGTCCACAGCGGGTGTCCGATCTTGTGCACAGTGTGTAAGAACACGTGTGCCCCCTGTCGCTGAACTGTATTTCCGCAGGTCAGGCAGGGGGCGAACATGTATTCGGTTGCCGGTGGTTCTGTCACACCGGCGTCAACGTCCGGGGAGTTATCCACAGATCGTCGTTTCTTTTCCCCAGCGTGTGGACAAGCCCTGTGGATAACTCAGTGGATAGCCCTGGGCAGAGCTGGGTTCACCGGGCGGCCGACGCTACTTCCACTGCGTGGAGACGCCGAACCCGGCGGCGATGAAGCCGAAGCCCACCACGATGTTCCAGTTGCCCAGCTGGTCGATGGGCAGCGAACCGTCGGTGACGTAGAACACGACGATCCAGGCGAGGCCGATGAGGAACATCGCCAGCATGACGGGTGCGACCCAGGCACGGCTGTTCAGCTTGATGCTCGTCGACTGCTTGGCCGGCGGCGGCGTGAAATCGGCCTTCTTGCGGATACGTGACTTCGGCACGAGGGTCTCTCCTGTCGATGCGCTGCGTGGCCGCGCAGGGAACTGGGTCGGGCTCGGGGCGACGTACTAGGGGACTAACAGGTGGACGGAACGTTCCCCCGGGCGTCCGTTAGCGTAGTGCTTCCGTGGCGCCGAAGGAGATAAGGGTACGTTGAGCAATTCTGCCGACTCCCCCCAGGCCGGGACCAGTCCCGCCCGCAGGCGACGTTTCCGGCCCGTGCGGGTGCTCACGGCGGCCGTCTTCGCTCTCGCCGGGCTCATCTTCTTCACCAGTTTCAATACGGCCAAGGGCACCAATATCCGGACGGACGACTCGCTGCTGAAGCTCTCCGACCTCATCCAGGAGCGCAGCCGGAACAACGGCGAGCTGGACGAGACCAACGCGGCGCTGCGCGACGACATCGAGGGTCTCGCCGAGCGGGACGACGGCAGCAGCGAGTCGGAGGACGCCGACCTCGCCGAGCTGGAGAAGAGCGCGGGCACGGACGAGGTGAAGGGCGAGGCGGTCTCCGTCACGCTCGACGACGCCCCGCCGGACGCCACCGCCAAGCTCCCGGGCTATCCCGAGCCGGAGCCCGACTACCTCGTGATCCACCAGCAGGACCTCCAGGCGGTGGTGAACGCGCTCTGGCAGGGCGGCGCCGAGGGCATCAAGGTCATGGACCAGCGGCTGATATCGACCAGCGCCGTGCGCTGTGTGGGCAACACCCTGATCCTCCAGGGCCGCGTCTACTCGCCCCCGTACAAGATCACGGCGGTGGGCGACCCGGAGACGCTGAAGCAGGCGCTGTCGGCGTCCCCGGCGATCCAGAACTACATGGTGTACGTCAACGTCTACGGGCTCGGCTGGAAAGTCGAGGACGACGGGGCGGTGACGCTGCCCGGCTACTCGGGCACAGTGGACCTGCACTACGCGGAACCCGTGAAGTAGGCCGTAGCCCCCTCTGGCCGTGGCCCTCCGTAGCCGTAGCCCCCGGTAGGAGCTGCCGGTGCGTGTCGTCGTCAGGGCCGTCAGCGAGCTGTGCGTCACCGTCGGGGCCGTGCTGCTGCTCTTCGCCGTCTACGTGCTGTTCTGGACGGGGGTCAGGGCCGACGCGGAGATGGAGCACCAGGTCGACCTGTTGCACCGGCAGTGGCGGAAGGAGCCGGTCGCCCAGGAGCCGGCACCGTACGCGCCCGGGAAGCCCTTCGCGATCATGTACATCCCGCGGTTCGGTTTCACGTGGAACAAGCCGGTGCTGGAGGGCACCGGGACGGGCACGCTGAAGAAGGGCCTCGGGCACTACGCGGAGACCACGCGGCTCGGGCAGCCGGGGAACTTCGCGGTGGCGGGGCACCGGCGGACGTACGGCGATCCGTTCAAGGACTTCCCCGAGCTGCGGCGGGGCGACGCGGTGGTGCTGACCGACGGGACGACCTGGTTCACGTATCGGATCGACAAAGGGCCGTACAAAACCGTGCCGTCGGACGTCGGGGTGGTCGACCCCGTACCGCGGGCGTCGGGATACACACGGCCGGGCCGGTACCTGACGCTGACCACCTGCGACCCGGAATGGGGGCACAGTCACCGGCTGATCGTGTGGGCGCGTCTGGACTCCACCAGGCCCGCGGAGGCCGGGAAACCCGAGGCGTTGCGCCGTTAGTCTGTTGGCGTACGGCGTGAGTCTGGTGCCGTGGTTCGACGGAAGGGACGGCATGTACGGCTGGATCTGGCGGAATCTGCCGGGAAACGCGTGGGTGAAGGCGCTGCTCTCACTCATGCTCTGCGTGGCCGTGGTCTACGTCCTCTTCCAGTACGTCTTCCCGTGGGCCGAGCCGCTGCTGCCCTTCAACGATGTGACGGTGGACAACCAGTGAGTGCGCGGATTCTCGTCGTCGACAACTACGACAGCTTCGTCTTCAACCTGGTGCAGTACCTGTACCAGCTGGGCGCCGAGTGCGAGGTGCTGCGCAACGACGAGGTGTCCACGGCGCACGCGCAGGACGGCTTCGACGGCGTGCTGCTGTCCCCGGGGCCCGGGGCGCCCGAGCAGGCCGGTGTCTGCATCGACATGGTGCGGCACTGCGCGGCGACCGGGGTGCCGGTCTTCGGGGTCTGCCTCGGGATGCAGTCGATGCAGGTGGCGTACGGGGGCGTGGTGAACCGGGCACCGGAGCTGCTGCACGGCAAGACCTCGCCGGTGGAGCACGGCGGCAAGGGCGTCTTCGCGGGGCTGCCGTCGCCGTTCACCGCGACGCGCTACCACTCGCTGGCGGCGGAACCGGCCACGGTGCCGGACGCGCTGGAGGTGACGGCGCGGACGCGCGACGGGATAGTGATGGGGCTGCGGCACCGGGAACTCCCGGTGGAGGGCGTGCAGTTCCACCCCGAGTCGGTACTGACCGAGTACGGGCACCGGATGCTGGCCAACTGGCTGGCGGAGTGCGGTGACGCGGGTGCCGTGGCGAGGTCGGCGGGGCTCGCCCCGGTGGTGGGCAGGGCCACGGCGTGACCGCGCTGCGCCCCGAGCGCGAGTCCTCCCCGTACGGGCGGGAGCCGTACGGGGACGCGACCGTGCTCGGGGACGGCCGCGCGGACGGGCCGGGACAGGCGTCGGCCTACGGCCGGCCGCAGGCACCGGAGCCGGGGTACGAGGCCCCGGGGTACGAGGAGCCGGGGTACGAGGAGCCGGTGGTACCGGCGGTCCCGGACGACGAGACCGTGGCGCTGCGCGTGGTGGATCCGCCGGCGCGAATACCCGGCGGCGCGGCCCAGGAGAGGTCCGGGCCGGTCACCGGCGGCCGTGCGGAGCGCAGGAAGGCCGCCAAGCGGCGTCGTGGGGGCCGTGGCGGCTCGCGACGGGCGCCGGGCCCTTCGGGTGCCGAAACGTCACGGGAGGCCGCGGAGGGGCCGTCTGCGCCGCTTTCCCGGGTGGAGGCACGGCGGTTGGCCCGTGCGCGCAAGCCGGGGGCGGCGGTGATCGCCAGCCGGGCGGTCGGGGAGCTGTTCATCACCACCGGTGTGCTGCTGCTGCTGTTCGTCACGTACCAGCTGTGGTGGACGAACGTGCGGGCGCACGCGCAGGCGGGCAAGGAGGCGAGCAGCCTCCAGGACGACTGGGCCGAGGGCAAGCGCAATCCGGGGACGTTCCAGCCGGGGCAGGGGTTCGCGCTGCTGCACATCCCGAAGCTGGACGTCGTGGTGCCGATCGCGGAGGGCATCAGCAACGAGAAGGTGCTGGACCGCGGGATGGTGGGGCACTACGCGGAGGGGGCGCTGAAGACGGCGATGCCGGACGCGAAGACCGGCAACTTCGGGCTGGCGGGGCACCGCAACACGCACGGTGAGCCCTTCCGTTACATCAACAAGCTGAAGCAGGGCGACGCGATCGTCGTGGAGACGCAGGACAAGTACTTCGTCTACAAGATGCAGTCGATCCTGCCGGTGACGCCGCCGAGCAACACCAGTGTCCTGGACCCGGTTCCGCAGCAGTCGGGTTTCACCGGCCCCGGGCGCTACATCACGCTGACCACGTGTACGCCGGAGTTCACCAGTAAGTACCGGATGATCGTGTGGGGCAAGATGGTCGAGGAACGGCCGCGCAGCAAGGGCAAGCCTGATGCGCTCGTCAATTAAGGGCAGATGACCAGTGGCAGCGACCACCGACACCGATCACGAACCGCAGACCGGCGACACGTCCGGCGCCGAACCGGCTTCCCGTCCGCGCGGTCGCGGCCGGGTCGCGCTGGCCGTCAGCGTCTTCGGTGAACTCCTCATCACGGCGGGCCTGGTGATGGGTCTGTTCGTCGTCTACTCGCTGTGGTGGACGAACGTCATGGCCGACCGTGAGGCGGACAAGCAGGGGGACAAGGTCCGCGACAACTGGGCCGACGGGCGCGGGGGTTCGGCCGGTCCGGGGACGCTGAACACCAAGGACGGCATCGGGTTCCTGCACGTTCCGGCGATGAGCAAGGGGGAGATCCTGGTCGAGAAGGGCACCTCGATGAAGGTGCTCAACGACGGGGTCGCCGGCTACTACACCGATCCGGTCAAGGCGGAGCTGCCCATGACCGACGAGAAGGGCAACTTCTCGCTGGCCGCCCACCGGGACGGGCACGGCGCCAAGTTCCACAACATCGACAAGATCGACGAGGGTGATCCGATCGTCTTCGAGACGAAGGACACCTGGTACGTCTACAAGGTCTACGGCATCCTCCCGGAGACCTCGAAGTACAACGTCGACGTTCTCGGGAAGATCCCGAAGGAGTCCGGCAAGAAGAAGGCCGGCCACTACATCACGCTGACGACGTGCACGCCGGTGTACACGAGCCGGTACCGCTACATCGTCTGGGGCGAGCTGGAACGCACGGAGAAGGTGGACGCCGACCGGACGCCGCCGGAGGAGCTGCGCTGATCCCGGCGGCGGTGACGCGCCGCCGGTACCGAGGTCCGCGGTCACCGCGCCGGCGAATCCGGCGAATCCGGCGAGGTGCTCTCCTCCAGGGTGATGAGGCGCCGGTGGTGCCACTCCAGCCTGCGTTCGAGGTCCTCGACGCTCTCCCGGAGCCCGGTCAGCTCGCGGTGGTGCTGGACGGCGGTGGCGATCAGGGCGTTGAACATCGGTACGAGCGCTACGCCGAGGATACGAGTGACCCGCCGGTCGATGTGGATGTCGAGCGGGTTATCCACAGGCTGTGGGCGGACGGATTGCTCCGCGTCGAGAAGGTAGACACGCACCTGACGTGCGGTTTCGCTGTCGCGGAGGAGCATGGCGACGTTGAGGACGGCCCGGCGGGGGAAGAGAGCCAGGGAGCGGGAGCGGGACCGGATGCCACTGAGATGCTTGAAGTAACTCAGTTCGGGGCCGGTGAGGACGCGGTACCCGCTCGCCTCCAGCTCCGGTCGGTGGTCGTGAACGAGGGCGCGGACGGCCTCGATGGTGACGCCGAAGTAGGCCGCGACCATCGCGGTCGTCACATGCACCCCGTCCGGCAGCAAGGCCAGCACCTTCACGCGGTCCAGTACGTCGGTGCGTTCGCGCACGCTGTCACGCAGGGTCGGTGATTCCAGCAGCGCCGTGTCGCTGATCATGCGATGTCCTCCCAGTTGCCGCTCTGTTCCGGTCCAGGGAAGACGTGCCCCTCCCCGTATATACCAACGAGTCATGACATACGAAGACACGATCGACAGTCGGCCACAGGCGCGAAGGGGCAACGGAAGAGCCCCGGCTCTCCTCGTGGAGGCCGGGGCTCTTCCGTGGTGGTGCGGGCGGGTCAGTCGTCGTCGCCGCCGTCCGTGCCGCCGAACCAGTTGATTCCGCCGCCGTTGCCTCCGCCGTTGTCGCCGCCCTGGGCCACGGCGATCAGAGTGACCTTGTCGCCCTTCTTGACCTCCTGGCCCTCGGTCGGGCTGCTGGCGACGACCTTGGCGTTGTCGTCGTCCGAGCCGGAGACGCCGGCGAGCGAGAGCCCGGCCTGGGAGAGGACCTGCTTCGCCTGGGCGACCGTCATGTCGGTCACCTTCGGCATCGCGAACTTCTCTTCCTCGGCGGGCTTCTTGGCGATCGTCACCGTGACGGTGGAGCCGCGGTCGACGTCCGAGCCCGGACCGAAGCTCTGCTTGATGATCTTGCCCTCGTCCTGGGCGGTGGACTCCTCCTCGGTCTGGCCGCCGAGGACCAGGCCCTTCGCCTCCAGGAGCTGCTTCGCCTCGTCCGGAGTCTTGCCCGTCAGGTCGGGGACGGTCACCTGCGCCGTCTCCTTGGCCACGGTGAGGGTGACCGTCGAACCCTTCTCCTTCGACGTGCCGCCCGCCGGGTTCTGGGCGAGGACCGTGTCCGGGGTCTCGGTGGACTCCTGGGTCTTCTGCTCGACCTCGAAGCCCTTCTCCTCCAGCGCGGCCTGCGCGTCGTCGTAGCTCTGGCCCTCGACGTCGGGGACCTCGACCTTGGGGGCGCCGGTCGACACGACCAGGGCGATCGTGGACTCCTTGTCGACCTCGGTGTTGGGTTCCGGGTCCTGGGAGCAGATCTTGCCCTTGGGCTCCTCCTCGCAGGAGTCCTCGGTGAAGGTGACCTTCAGATCCGCGTTGACGGCCTGTTTCTCGGCGTCCGCCTTGGACTGGCCGACGAAGTTGGGGGCGGCGATCTTGCCGTCGTCCCCGGCCCCGTCCCCGCCGAACAGCTGCATGCCGATCAGGACGGCGCCGATCAGGACCAGGACGCCC
This sequence comes from Streptomyces sp. CRN 30, assembly GCF_034105845.1. Taxonomy (NCBI): domain Bacteria; kingdom Bacillati; phylum Actinomycetota; class Actinomycetes; order Kitasatosporales; family Streptomycetaceae; genus Streptomyces; species Streptomyces sp. CRN 30. The sequence goes on from NZ_JAVRHI010000156.1 coordinate 29,319, forward strand.
GCGACGACCAGGACGATCGTGGAGGTGTTGGACTTGCGCTGCGGCTGGCGGCGCCGGTCGGGGCGCTCGTCGTAGCCGTAGCCGCCGTCGTCCGGGTTCATGGGCGGCAGCATCGAGGTGGCGCCGGCGCCGGAGTCCGAGCGCAGGGCGGTGGTCGGCTGGTCGCCCGGGTAGCCGCCGTAGCCGACGGCGCCCATGGCGGCGGTGGCGGCGACGGGCTGTCCGTCGAGGCAGGCCTCGATGTCGGCGCGCATCTCGTCGGCCGACTGGTAGCGGTAGTCGGGGTCCTTGGTCAGCGCCTTGAGGACGATCGCGTCCATCTCCGGCGTGATCTCGGGGTCGAAGACGCTGGGCGGCTGCGGCTCCTCACGGACGTGCTGGTAGGCGACGGCCACGGGTGAGTCACCGACGAACGGCGGGCGGACGGTCAGCAGCTCGTAGAGGAGACAGCCGGTGGAGTAGAGGTCGGAGCGCGCGTCGACCTGCTCGCCCTTGGCCTGCTCGGGGGAGAGGTACTGGGCGGTGCCGATGACGGCCGCGGTCTGCGTCATGGTCATGCCGGAATCGCCCATGGCGCGGGCGATGCCGAAGTCCATGACCTTGACCTGGCCGTTGCGCGTGAGCATGACGTTGGCCGGCTTGATGTCCCGGTGGACGATCCCCGCGCGGTGCGAGTACTCCAGCGCCTGGAGGATGCCGATGGTCATCTCCAGCGTGCGCTCCGGCAGCAGCTTGCGGCCGCTGTGCAGCAGTTCACGCAGGGTGGAGCCGTCGACGTACTCCATGACGATGTACGGGATGGACACCCCGTCGATGTAGTCCTCGCCCGTGTCGTAGACCGCCACGATCGCGGGGTGGTTGAGCGAGGCGGCCGACTGGGCCTCACGGCGGAACCGGGCCTGGAAGGACGGGTCGCGCGCCATGTCCGCGCGCAGCGTCTTCACCGCCACCTGGCGTCCGAGCCGGGTGTCATGCGCGTGGTAAACCTCCGCCATGCCACCACGGCCGAGCACCGGGCCCAGCTCGTACCGGCCGCCGAGGCGACGCGGCTCTTCCATAGCTACCTACCAGCCCTCTCCGTCGGTCCCGACCGGCATGCTTGTACGGTCGGAGGCTGCCGTCCGGCCTACCGTACCCGGCTCGCTCTGTGCGACCTGGCCAAGCCCGATACCCGATACACGACCGGTATCGCAACGTGCGCCGATGTGAAGGGGACGTGACCGGAGTCACGTCCCGTTCAGCGTGTGGTCACTTCTTGCTGTCCAGCACGGCCTGCATCACGTTCTTGGCGATCGGTGCCGCGAGGCCGCCGCCGGAGATGTCGTCACGGCTGGCGTTCTCGTCCTCGACCACCACGGCGACGGCGACCGGGGAGCTGCCGTCCTCGCCCTTGGCGTACGAGATGAACCAGGCGTACGGGTTCTCGCTGTTGTCGACGCCGTGCTGGGCGGTACCGGTCTTGCCGCCGACGGTGACGCCGGGGATCTGCGCGTTCTTGCCGGTGCCGTCCTTGACGACGGTCTCCATCATCGACTGGAGGATCTGGGCGTTGTCCGCGGAGAGCGGCTTGCTCTTCTCCTCGGGGTCCGTCTTCTCGATGGTGTCGAGGTTCGGGGCCTGCAGTTCGTCGACCATGTACGGCTGCATCAGGGTGCCGTTGTTGGCGATGGCCGAGGTGACCATGGCCATCTGGAGCGGCGTCGCGGCGGTGTTGAACTGGCCGATGGAGGACTGCGCGACCTCGGAGGGCGCCATGTCGTCGGAGAAGACCGAGGCGGAGGAGCGGACGGGGACGAACTGCTCCTCGGTGAAGCCGAACTTCTTGGCCATCTCCAGCATCTTGTCGTTGCCGAGGTCGGAGCCGATCTTGCCGAAGACGGTGTTGCAGGAGACCTCCAGCGCCTTGCGCAGGGTGGCGTCCTCGCAGGGCAGGTCGCCCTCGTTGGGCAGCTCCGTCACGGTGCCCGGCATGGTCCAGGGCAGCGGCGAGTCGGTCTTCTCGTCGGCGCTGTCGTAGAGGCCGTTCTCCAGGGCGGCGGCCGCGGTGAGCACCTTGAAGGTGGAGCCGGGCGGGTAGACCTCGCGCAGGGCCCGGTTCAGCGTCGGGTCGTTCTTGTTGTTCTCCTTGAGGAGCGACTTCCACGCCTTGGCGTCGGTGTCGCTGCCGCCGGCGAAGGAGGACGGGTCGTACGAGGGGTACGAGGCCAGCGCCAGGATCTTGCCGGTGGAGGGCTCGATGGCGGCGACGGCGCCCTTGCCGCCCTGCTTCTCCAGACCCTCGTAGGCCGCCTTCTGCGCGGCGGCGTTGAGGGTGGTGACGACGTTGCCGCCCTCCTTCTTCTTGCCCGTCAGCATGTCGAGCGTGTTGCGGAAGAAGAGGCGGTCGTCGTTGCCGGTGAGGATGCCGTCGTCGATGGACTCCAGCTGGGTGGCGCCGTAGGCCTGGGAGACGTACCCGGTGACGGGCGCCCACATGGCGCCGTCCTTGTAGGTGCGCTTGTACTTGAAGTCGCCGTCGGTGGTGGCGTGCCCGGTGATGGCCTTGCCGTCGACGATGATGTCGCCGCGCGGGGCGGCGTAGCGCTCGATGAGGACGCGTCGGTTGCTGTCGGCGGTCTTCAGCTCGTCGGCCTTGACGTACTGGAGCCAGTTGTCGCGCAGCAGCAGGGTCAGGACCAGAAGGCCGCAGAAGAGCGCGATGCGGCGCACGGGCTTGTTCACGGTCGGACCACCTGGGTCATCTCGGCGTCGGGGTTGGCGGGGGCGGGGGCGGGTCGGCGCGCGGTGTCGCTGATGCGCAGGAGCACGCCGATCAGCGCCCAGTTGGCGATGACGGAGGAACCTCCGTACGCCAGGAACGGCATCGTCATACCGGTGAGCGGGATGAGGCCCATGACACCGCCGGCGACGATGAACACCTGGAGGGCGAACGCGCCGGAGAGGCCGATGGCGAGGAGCTTGCCGAAGGGGTCGCGGGCGGCGAGGGCGGTGCGTACGCCGCGCTCCACGATCAAGGCGTAGAGGAGGAGCAGGGCCATGAGGCCGGCCAGGCCGAGCTCCTCGCCGAAGGTGGCGAGGATGAAGTCGGAGTTGGCGGCGAAGCGGATGAGGTCGGAGTGGCCCTGGCCCCAGCCGGTGCCGAGCGTGCCGCCGGAGCCGAACGCCCACAGGGCCTGCATGGCCTGCTCGGAGTGGCCGACGCTGCCGGCCTGGGAGAGCTTGTACTCGCGCAGCGGGTCGAGCCAGGCGTCGACGCGCTGCTGGATGTGGGGTTCGAAGCTGGCCACGCCGACGGCGCCGACGGCGGACATGAGCAGACCGAAGACGATCCAGCTGGTCCGTTCGGTGGCGACGTACAGCATGATCACGAACATGCCGAAGAACAGCAGCGAGGTGCCGAGGTCGGTCTCGAAGACGAGGATCAGGATCGAGACGATCCAGACGACGAGGATCGGGCCGAGGTCGCGGCCGCGGGGCAGGTAGAGGCCCATGAAGCGGCGGCTCGCGAGGGCGAGCGCGTCGCGCTTCACCATCAGGTAGCCGGCGAAGAAGATCGCGAGGACGATCTTGGCGAACTCGCCGGGCTGGATGGAGAAGCTGCCGACCTTGATCCAGATCTTGGCGCCGTAGATGTTCTGGCCGAGGCCGGGGACGAGCGGGAGCAGCAGCAGGATCAGCGCGCCGACCATGGAGATGTAGGTGTAGCGCTGCAGGACGCGGTGGTCCTTGAGGAAGATGAGGACCGCGAGGAAGAGGGCGATGCCCATCGCGGTGTACATCAGCTGCCGGGGTGCCGCGTTGCCCGCCTGCTGGATGGACTGGAGCAGCTCGGACTGGTCCAGGCGCCAGATGGCGACCAGGCCGAGGCCGTTGAGGAGCGTGGCCAGCGGCAGCAGCAGCGGGTCCGCGTACGGGGCGAACTTGCGGACCACGAGGTGGCCGACGGCGGCCAGCAGGCCGAGGCCCAGGCCGTAGCTCAGGAGCCCCGCGGGCACCTCGTCGTTGATGGCCAGCCCCACGTTGGCGTAGGCGAAGACCGGGATGACGACCGCGAAGACCAGCAGCGCCAGCTCGGTGTTGCGCCGGCTCGGCGCGCCGATGGCGCCGATCGTGGACGTGTGGTGCGTCGGCGAGTTGGAAGTACTGCTCATCGTGTGACAGGGCCTCTCACGGCTTGCCTACTGCTTACCGCACCGCGAGACGACCTTCTGCTCTTCCTCCGAGAGGGTGGGGCCGGCATCGGGGGTGGGTGAGGTCGTGGACGGGGACGGGTCGGGTGCCTTCGGTGTGCCCGACGCGGTGGGCGTCGGGGTCGCCTTGGACGTGAGGGAGACGGGGTCGGTTCCCGTCCCCCCGGTCGAGCCTTCGCCCGTCTTGGCGTTGCTCTCGTTCTGCGTGGTGCGCCGGTCGGCCTGCTTCTCGCAGGCGGAGGCCTGTACGGCCAGTTCGTCGATCTTCGAGCGGGCGTCGCTGAGGTCTCCCTCGGCGATGGTCTCCTCGACCGACTTGCGCTGGTACGGCGGCAGGTACTTGAGTTCGATCTCGGGGTGGTCCTTCTCCACCTTCGACAGCGACACCCAGGCGAGGTCCTGGCTGATACCCCGGTAGAGGGCGACGTGGTCGTCCTTGGTTCCGACGTAGTACTGGGTCTGGGTCCAGCGCCAGCCGCCGTAGAGGCCGCCGCCGACGACGGCGAGCGCCAGTACGGAGTAGAAGGATCTCTTCAGCCAGCGGCGGCCCTTGCGGGGTTTGACGAAGTCGTCGTCGCCGTAGTCGAAGCCGTCGGTGGGGATGTACCCGGTGGTGTCGCCGCTGCCGGGCGGGCCGAACTCGCCGCCTCCGCCGCCGCCTTGGCGGCCGAGGCCGGAGGCGCGGCCGGCGGGGGTCTGCATGATGCCGTTGTCGCCGAACTGGCTCTGGTTCTCGGCGACGGCGCCGACGACGACGGGGGTGTCGGAGAGCTGCCCGGCGAGGGTGTCCCCGGTGTCCAGGTCGAGGACGTCGGCGATGATGACGGTGATGTTGTCGGGGCCGCCGCCGCGCAGCGCGAGCTGGATCAGCTCCTGCACGGTCTCCTGGGGGCCCTGGTAACTGGCGAGGGCCTCCTCCATCGTCTGGTGGGAGACGACGCCGGAGAGGCCGTCGGAGCAGATGAGGTAGCGGTCGCCGGCCCGGACCTCCCGGATGGAAAGGTCGGGTTCGACGTGGTCGCCGCTGCCGAGGGCGCGCATGAGGAGGGAGCGCTGGGGGTGTGTCCCGGCCTCCTCCTCGGTGATGCGTCCCTCGTCGACGAGGCGCTGCACCCAGGTGTGGTCCTGGGTGATCTGGGTCAGGACGCCGTCGCGCAGCAGGTAGGCGCGGGAGTCGCCGACGTGCACCATGCCGAGGCGCTGGCCGGTCCAGAGCAGCGCGGTGAGGGTGGTGCCCATGCCTTCGAGGCTGGGGTCCTCCTCGACCATCTGGCGCAGCTGGTCGTTGGCGCGCTGGACGGCGGTGCCGAGCGAGGTGAGGATGTCCGAGCCGGGGACGTCGTCGTCGAGGGCGACGATGGTGGAGATGACCTCGGAGGAGGCGACCTCACCGGCGGCCTGGCCGCCCATGCCGTCGGCGATGGCGAGCAGGCGGGGACCGGCGTAACCGGAGTCCTCGTTGCCCTCCCGGATCATGCCCTTGTGCGATCCGGCGGCGAAGCGCAGTGACAGACTCATGCGCACCTCGCCCGTCGGCTCCGGGTACAGCCGGTCGTGTCGAGCCACACTGCCCACCCTCCGGTCGGGAGCGCGCCGGGGCGGCCCGGGGTGCCGGCCGCCGCTGCGTGCTCGCTCCGCTCGCGCTCTTTCATTGGTGTAGCACTACTTCCGCAGCTCGATGACGGTCTTGCCGATGCGGATCGGCGAGCCCGGCCCGATCGGTGTGGGGGCGGTCAGCCGGGACCGGTCCAGGTAGGTGCCGTTGGTGGAGCCGAGGTCCTCGACGATCCACTGGCCGTCGCGGTCCGGGTAGATCCTGGCATGGCGGCTGGAGGCGTAGTCGTCGTCCAGCACGATGGTGGAGTCGTGTGCCCGGCCGAGCGTGATGGTCTGGCCCTGGAGGGCGACGGTGGTGCCCGTGAGGGTGCCCTCGGTGACGACCAGCTTGGTGGGAGCGTTGCGGCGGCCGCGGCCGCCGCCGGACTGCTGGCGCTGGGGCGGAGGTGCCTGGCGCGCGGCTTGCTGCTGTGCGCGGCCGGAGTCCCGGCGCGAGCCGCGCTGGGCCCCGCGCTGGGTGACCCGCGTACCGAACAGGTCGCTGCGGATGACCTGCACGGCCACGATCACGAACAGCCACAGTACGGCGAGAAAACCCAGCCGCATGACCGTGAGGGTCAGCTCTGACATTGCCCCCGGATCACCCTTCGGCTTGCCTATAGATAACGGTGGTGCTGCCCACGACGATCCGCGAGCCGTCGCGGAGCGTAGCGCGGGTGGTGTGCTGCCCGTCCACCACGATGCCGTTGGTGGAGCCGAGATCCTGGATCACCGAGGGCGTTCCGGTCCGGATCTCGCAGTGCCGGCGGGACACGCCGGGGTCGTCGATCCGCACGTCGGCTTCCGTGCTGCGGCCCATGACGAGCGTCGCGCCGGAGATCTGGTGGCGGGTGCCGTTGATCTCGATCCAGTGGCGGACGCGTCCACCGGTGGCGGGCGCCGGCGCGGGTGCGGCGGGTGGCCGCTGCGCGCTCGCGGGCTGCGGATATCCGTAGGCGCCGCCGCGTGCGCCGGGAGGCGGCGCGGAGGGCATCGGCGGGGCCGGTGCGGGTGCGGCGGGCGGATAGCCGTAGCCGCCGGGGCGGCCGGCCGGCGGGGCGGTGGGTGCCGCCGGCGCCTGCGAGCTGGAGGAGGCGAGGGTGCGGCTGCGGACCCGGTACAGACCGGTGTCGAGGTCGTCCGCCTTCTCCAGGTGGACCTTGATGGGGCCCATGAAGGTGTAGCGCTGCTGCTTGGCGTAGTCGCGCACCATGCCGGCCAGTTCGTCGCCGAGCTGTCCGGAGTAGGGGCTGAGCCGCTCGAAGTCCGGAGTGCTCAGCTCCACGATGAAGTCGTTGGGCACGACCGTGCGGTCGCGGTTCCAGATGGTCGCGTTGTTGTCGCATTCACGCTGAAGCGCGCCCGCGATCTCCACGGGCTGCACCTCGGACTTGAACACCTTCGCGAAGGTGCCGTTGACCAGACCTTCGAGACGCTGCTCGAACTTCTTCAGGACTCCCATGGGGCACCTCCTCCGTCGCTGCCGTCCTGTTCACTGCCCTGCGCATTGCCTGCCTGGTACTGCTGGTACTGCTTACTGATCGTATCCACGCGCCGGTCGATCGGCTGGTTCCCCCTGTCGGCCCGGTCGGAGGGTGTCGACGTCTTCATCGATGCCTTCCGCGACGCCTTCCGTCGATGCCTTCCGGAGTTCCCGCCGGAGCCCGTGTTCGAACTCTGCCGGTGCGTTCCCGCGCGTACTCCTGCCCAGGATCGTAGAGCCGCTCGGCGACCAGTGTCCCGCACCGGGCTGTGCGGCCGGCCCCCCTGTGGGGGAGACGGGGCGGACCGGTACGAGGTTGATACGTGAACGTCCGCCCGTCGGGACGTGACCTGCTACGTCGTCGGGGGCGGGCCGCCGGGGGCGGGAAACGGATGTGAATCCGACCCGGCCAGCGTGCTAATGTTCTGCATGTCGGAAGGCGCCGGGCCGAAAGGAACGGGGCAGGAAGACACACCCAATGCGCGGGTGGCGGAATAGGCAGACGCGCTGGATTCAGGTTCCAGTGCCCGAAAGGGCGTGGGGGTTCAACTCCCCCCTCGCGCACACAGACGGAAGCCCCGTAGGTCTCAGACCTACGGGGCTTCCGCGTTGTCCGGGCGCCTGTGCTGTGAGGAAGGTCTCAGTGGCCGCGGTCGCCCCGGGCGGGGCGCGGAGTAGCGTCGGGGCCGGCGCACGGGCAGGTCGTGCGAGCTGGGCGTACACGCCGTGCGAGCGGTGCTTACGGCCCGGCGGACGGGTGCCGGACGGGCGCCGGGAGCGCGCCGGGAGGGTGACGGGGATGGATGGGTCTGCGGGCGGCATAGGCGGCACTGGCGGCGCGGGCGGGGACGCGGCGGTCGCGGGCGGGGGCCGGGTGCCCTCGGTGCCGGGGTTCGCGCGGTGGCCCGACGCGGGTTCCGCGAAGGCGGCGGGCAAGGCGCTGCGGGAGCGGGTCCCGCGCTCGGCGCACGCGACGCTTCGGGCGGACGCGGACCGGCCCGGCGCGGTGCGCGCGGTCGAGGAGTCCAACCGGGGCCGCATACCCGCCCTGACCCCGATACGGGCGGGCCGGATGGCGGCCACCCCGTTCGCGTTCCTGCGCGGCGCGGCCGGTCTGATGGCCCACGACCTGGCGCGTACGCCGGTGACCCGGATCGGGGCGCAGATCTGCGGGGACGCGCACGCGGCCAACTTCGGTCTGTACGGCGACGCCCGGGGCGGTCTCGTCATCGACCTGAACGACTTCGACGAGACGGTCCACGGGCCCTGGGAGTGGGACCTGAAGCGGCTGGCGGCGTCGCTGGTGCTGGCCGGCCGGGAGGCGGGGGCCGACGAGGACACCTGCCGCGAGGCCGCCCACGACGCGGCGGGTGCCTACCGGCGGACGATGCGGCTGCTCTCGAAGCTGTCCGCGCTGGACGCCTGGAACGCCATCGCCGACGAGGAACTGGTCTCCCACACCGACGCCCACGACCTGCTGGGGACGTTGGAGCGGGTCTCGGAGAAGGCGCGGGCCAACACCAGCGGGCGGTTCGCGGCGCGGTCGACCGAGGCGGCCGCGGACGGCGGGCGGCGCTTCACGGACACCCCGCCGGTGCTGCGGCGGGTCCCGGACGCCGAGGCGGCGGCGGTCGCCGCGTCCCTGGCCCAGTACCTGACGACGCTGACCGAGGACCGGCTGCCGCTGCTGGCCCGGTACGCGGTGCACGACGTGGCGTTCCGCGTCGTCGGCACGGGCAGCGTCGGCACCCGGTCGTACGTGGTGCTCCTCCTCGACCACCGCGGTGAGCCGCTGGTGCTCCAGGTGAAGGAGGCGCGGGCCTCGGCGCTCGGGCCGCACCTGCCGGCCGCCGGGTTCGAGGTGCCCGAGGCGCGGCACGAGGGGCGCCGGGTGGTCCTCGGGCAGAAGCGGATGCAGGTCGTCAGCGACATCCTGCTGGGCTGGACGACGGTGGGCGGACTGCCGTTCCAGGTACGGCAGTTCCGCAACCGCAAGGGCAGCGTCGACGCCACGGCGCTCGCCGCCGACCAGATCGACGACTACGCGCGGATGACCGGCGCGCTGCTGGCCCGCGCGCACGCGCACAGCGCCGATCCGCGGCGGGTGGCCGGCTACTGCGGCAAGAACGAGGAACTGGACGAGGCCGTCGCCACGTTCGCCGTCGCCTACGCCGACCGCACGGAGGCGGACCACGCGGAGCTGGTGACGGCGGTGCGGTCGGGACGGGTCGCCGCCGAGCTGGGGGTGTGAGGACGGTTCGGGTGGCTCGTCGGGCGCCGGGCGCCGTGCGGGTGGGGCGGCGGCAGGGCCTAGGGTGGGCGTGTGACGACCCCGGAAGCTGAGCAGGGCGGAGCCGCGCGGCCCGAGGAACGGCTGGAGAAGGCCGTACGGGCCGCCGAGCAGGCGCTCATCGAGTACGAGATCGCGGTGGAGACCTTCCGGGTGGAGGTCGAGAACTTCTCCCGGCTGCACCATCAGCGGCTCGGCCCGGTCTACGCGCGCCTCGACGAGCTGGAGGCGCGGATCCTGGAGGCGAAGGCCGCGCGCAGCGGTGACGCCGAGGACCGGCGGCTCGCGGACGAGGCGCGGGCCCGGCTGATGCCGCTGCCGGGGGTCGAGGAGCTGCTGCACGGCTGGATGGACGGGGACGGGCTGTTCCCGGAGGCCACCGCGATGCTCACCGGGCAGGAGGTGCGGCCCCCGCAGCGGGTGCGGCCCAGCGAGGAGGCCCGCAAGCTCTACCGCGAGCTGGCCCGCAAGGCCCACCCCGACCTGGCGCAGGAGGAGGACGAGCGGGCCCGGCGCGAGGAGTTCATCACCCGCGTCAACGCCGCCTACGCGCGCGGGGACGCGGAGCAGCTGAGGCGGCTGGCCCAGGAGTGGGACGCGGGGCCCCAGGAGGAGCGGGGGCCCGGCCACGCGGAGGAGCTGTACGCGCGGCTCGAGTGGCTGGCCGAGCGCAAGGAACTGCTCACGCAGCTCGCCACCGAGCTGGAGCAGAGCGCGATCGGCGGAATGCTGCGGCTGGCGCCGGACGACCCCGACCGGCTCCTGGAGGAGATCGCCGAGCAGCTGACCGCGCAGGTGACCGAGCGGGAGGCGGAGCTGGCCGCGCTGCTGGCGGCGGACGGTCCGGGCGCCGGGTCCGGTAGCGTCGGAGCATGAGTTTCGGAGCTGGTGTGCCCGCGGTCGAGGTCGCGGAGCTGAAGGACGGCGACTTCCTGCTGGACGTCCGCGAGGACGACGAGTGGCGGGCGGGGCACGCCGAGGGCGCCCTGCACATCCCGATCAGCGAGTTCGTCGCCCGGTACGGGGAGCTGACCGAGGCGGCGCCGCAGGACGGCCGCGTCCATGTGATCTGCCGGTCCGGCGGACGCTCCGCGCAGGTCACCATGTACCTGGTGCAGCAGGGCATCGACGCCGTGAACGTCGACGGCGGCATGCAGGTCTGGGCCGCCGCCGGACGCCCCGTGGTGCGGGACTCGGGCGAGGCCGGGCACGTCCTCTGATCCGAGTTCGACCGGTCGTTCGGTTCGGGTGACGGGGCGGTCGGCCAGGGCCTTAGGGTGTCCCTCGCCATGGACGCGCGGGAGCGGGGCTGGATGGACGTGTACGACACGGGGCCTGACGCCCGGCAGGGACCGGACGAGCCGGCCGGCGGCGAGGGTGTCCGTACCGGCGTCGCCGCGCTCTCCCTGCGCTACCGGATCGGCGCGGCGCTGGCGCTGGCGGTCGTCGCCGCCGTCGTCTCGGTCCACCTCGTCATGACGTTCCTGCACGTGGCGCCGTCGAACACGGTCACCAAGCAGCACGGCGAGGCGATCGAGGAGTGGATCTACCCCGAGTTCGAGCAGAACTGGAAGCTGTTCGCGCCCAACCCGCTCCAGCAGAACATCTCCGTGCAGGTCCGCGCGGAGCTGCGCACGGCGGACGGCGGGTTCCGCACCACCGGCTGGTACGACCTGTCCGCCGCGGACGGCCGGGCCATCGACGGCAATGTGCTGCCCAGCCACACCCAGCAGAACGAACTGCGCCGCGCCTGGGACTTCTACGTCGCCACCCATGACTCGGACGACCGTCCGGTGGGGCTGCGCGGCACGCTGTCCGAGACGTACCTGCGCCGGATCGCCGTCATGCGGCTGGACCGGGCGGACGCGGCCGGGGCCGGCGACGTCCTCCAGCGGGTGCAGTACCGGGCCCGGACCACGGCGGTGCCGCCGCCGGAGTGGAGCGGTGAGCAGGTCTCGGACCGGCCGGAGGGACGGGAGCTGCCCTGGTGGCAGCTGTCGGCCCGGGAGGCCGAGGAGGGCGTGGCGTGAACGGTGTCGCCCTGTCGGTCTCCCGCGGTATCGCCCGGGTGACCGAGGCCGCCCTCGGCCCGTACCAGACCGCCGTGATCCGGATCGGCTTCGGCGTGACCTGGCTGCTGTTCCTGCTGCGGGAGATCCCCCACCGGCACGAGCTGTACGGTCCTGACGGGCCGTGGAGCTGGGGCCTGGCGCGGCGGCTGACCGGTGACAACGGCGCGTTCACGGCACTGATGTGGTCGGACGGCCGGCTCTGGTTCGAGGTGTTCTACGCGCTGGCGGTGCTCGCGAGCGTCCTGCTGGCGCTCGGCTGGCGCACCCGCGCGGTGTCGGTGCTGTTCATGGTCGGGGTGCTGTCGCTGCAGAACCGCAGCGTGTTCATGGGGGACGGCGGCGACAACGTCCTGCACCTGATGAGTGTCTACCTCGTCTTCACGCGCTGCGGCCGGGTGTGGTCGCTGGACGCGCGCCGGGAGCGGCGGGCGGCGCGGGCACGCGCGCGTGGGGAGCACGTCCACGACCGTGCGGGTGTGGTGCTCTGGGCCGTGCTCGGACCGGCGCTCGCGGTGGTGACGCTCGCGGGGCGGCTCGACGGCGAGTGGCTGATCCCGGCGCTGATGTGGGGGATGTGGCTGTGCCAGGGCCTGTGGTGGGCGGTGGGGCGGTGGGCGCCGGGCGGCGACCCGCGGATCCTCCTGGACGTGATCGCCAACCTCGTGCACAACGGCGCCCTGCTGGTGATCATGGCGGAGGCGTGTCTGATCTACGCGACCGCCGGCTGGTACAAGGTGCAGGGGTCGCGGTGGCAGGACGGCACCGCGGTCTACTACCCCTTGCAGCTGGAGTACTTCTCGCCCTGGCCGGCCCTCGCCGGGCTGCTGGCGGCCAGCGGGACGCTGGTCATGCTCATCACCTACGGGACGGTCGCCGTACAGGTCGCGTTCCCGTTCACGCTGTTCAACCGGCGGGTGAAGAACGTGCTGCTGGCCGCGATGATGACCGAGCACGCGGTGATCGCCGTGGTGCTGGGGCTGCCGTTCTTCTCACTGGCGATGATCGTGACCGACGCGGTGTTCCTGCCGACGTCGTTCCTGCGGCGGCTGGGCGGGACGGCGGGGCGGGGATGGGGGTGGCTGGTCGGGCCGGTACGGGGGCGGCCGGTGGAGGCGGCGCCTGGGGTGTCCGGGGGGCCCGGGGAGCCCGGGGGGTCTGGAGGGTCTGGGACGTTCGGGGTGCCCGGGGTGCCCGCGCAGGGCGGTCCCGGTGGTGCCGGGGCCGATGGGGCCGATGGGGCTGCCGGGACTGGTCCCGGTCCCGGTGGTGCCGGGTCCGGGCCCAGGGACCCCGGGTCGGCGCACGTAGGCTTCGGCGCATGAGCGACCCCCTGCGCGCCTGGCGCCGTCTCGCCGGTACGTGCGTGCTCCTCGACGGCTTCCACGCCCTCAAACACGCGCTGCGGTTCGGGGCGGACGTCCCGGTGGCGGTCGCGGCCGACCGGGCCGCGGCGCTCGCGCTCGCCGGGGAACTCGCCCCGGACGTACGGGAGCGGCTGGACGGCCTGCTGACGGAGGTGACGGAGGCGGAGTACGCCTCCCTCGTGGCGCGTCCGCACCCCACCGCGGTGGCCGCCCTGGCCGTACGCCCCGACCGGGAGGCGGCGCTGCGGCGGCTGGCGCACACGCCCCGCACGGCGCCCGTCGTCGTCCTGGACCAGCCGCGCAACCTCGGCAACGCGGGGGCGGTCATCCGGCTGGCCGCCGGGTTCGGGGCGACCGGCGTGGTCACCACGGGCACCCTGGACCCCTGGCACCCCACGGTGGTGCGCGGCGGGGCCGGGCTGCACTTCGCGACCGCCGTGGAGCGGCTGGCCGTGCCGGAGCTGCCGCCTGGCCCGGTGTTCGCGCTGGACCCGGAGGGCGAGGACATCCGGGGGACGAAGCTCCCCGACGACGCGCTGCTCGCCTTCGGGTCCGAACGCAGCGGGCTCTCCGCGGAGCTGCGCGCGCGGGCCGACCACCTGGTGGCGCTGCCGATGCGGCCCCAGGTCTCCAGCTACAACCTGGCGACCAGCGTGGCGATGACGCTGTACCACTGGAGCGCGGGCGCGGGCGCGGGCGCGGGCTAGGACGGGCGGCGGACCTCGATCGTCCGGAAGCGGTCGGCGACGAACGCGCCGTCGGTGAGGGCCGCGTTGGCCGCCGGGTTGCCGCCGGAGCCGTGGAAGTCGGAGAAGGCGGCGGTCTGGTTGACGTACACCCCGCCGGTCAGGTTGAGGGAGAGCTGCGCGGACTCCTCCAGGCAGACCTCCTCCACCGCCCGCCCGACCGCCGCGTCGGTCGTGTACGCGCCGACCGTCATCGCGCCCTTCGCGCGGACGGTGCGGCTCAGCAGCGCGGTGGCGTCGGCGGTGGAGTCGACGGCGACGGCGAAGGAGACGGGGCCGAAGCACTCACTCAGGTACGCGGCCTCGTCGTCCGGCTTGCTGCCGTCCAGCTTGACGATCACCGGGGTGCGGACGGTCGCGTCGGGGAAGTCGGGGTGGGCCACCGCGCGGGAGGCCAGGGCGACCTCGCCGAGCCCGGGGGCCGCGTCAAGGCGCTCCTTGACGCCGGGGTTGACGAGGGCGCCGAGCAGGGCGACCGCGCGGGTGTCGTCGCCGAGGAGGCCGTCGACGGCACCGGCGAGGTCGGTGACGACCTCGTCGTAGGACCTGGGGCCCTGGTCGGTGCGGATGCCGTCGCGGGGGATCAGCAGGTTCTGCGGGGTGGTGCACATCTGGCCGCTGTAGAGGGACAGGGAGAAGGCCAGGTTGGCGAGCATGCCGCGGTAGTCGTCTGTGGAGTCGACGACGACCGTGTTGACGCCGGCCTTCTCGGTGTAGACGCGGGCCTGGCGGGCGTGGGTCTCCAGCCAGTCGCCGAAGGCCGTGGAGCCGGTGTAGTCGATGATCCGGATCTCGGGGCGGACGGCGAGGGTCTTGGCGAGGCCCTCGCCGGGGGCCTCGGCGGCCAGCGCGACGAGGTTCGCGTCGAAGCCGGCCTCGGTGAGGACCTCACGGGCGACGGCCACGGTGAGGGCGAGCGGGAGCACCGCGCGGGGGTGCGGTTTGACCAGGACCGCGTTGCCGGTGGCGAGGGAGGCGAACAGGCCCGGGTAGCCGTTCCACGTGGGGAAGGTGTTGCAGCCGACGACCAGGGCGACGCCGCGCGGGACGGCGGTGAAGGACTTGGTGAGCGTCAGCGGGTCGCGCTTGCCCTGGGGTTTGGTCCACCCGGCGGTGGCGGGGACGCGGGTCTGCTCCGCGTAGGCGTACGCCACGGCCTCCAGGCCGCGGTCCTGCGCGTGCGGGCCGCCCGCCTGGAACGCCATCGTGAACGCCTGCCCGGAGGTGTGCATCACGGCGTGCGCGAACTCGTGGGTGCGGTCGCTGATCCGCTTGAGGACCTCCAGGCAGACCACCGCGCGCAGCTCCGGTCCGGCGTCCCGCCAGGCGGGCTGTCCGGCCCGCATGGCGGGCAGCAGCACGTCGGGGTCGGCGTGCGGGTAGGTCACGCCCAGCTCGATGCCGTACGGGGAGGTCTCGCCGCCCACCCAGGCGTCGGTGCCGGGCTGGCCGAGGTCCAGGCGGGTGCCGAGCAGGGCGTCGAAGGCGGCCCGGCCCGCCGCCGCGTCGAGGCTGCCGTGCTCCCCGTAGGCCTTGGGGTGCTCGGGGTGCGGGGACCAGTACGCGCGCGTGCGGATCGCTTCCAGGGCCTGGTCGAGGGTGGGGCGGTGCCGGGCGGTCAGGGTCTGCGCGGTGACTTCGGCGGCCATGCGGGACCAACTCCTCGTTCTGCGAGCTCTCCGTCGAGCTCACGGGCCGGCGGGCTCGGGGCATGGGGAAAGCCTGGGCGGGAACAGCCGGACACGGCTAGAGTAACCGAACGATCGGTCGGGACAAGGGGGTCCGCCGCATCTGTGGACAACCGCGTGCGGGAGGATCGCGCACATGACAGCACTCGACCTCAGCAGCCCCGTGGCCGTCGTCGGCGCCGGCACCATGGGCCAGGGCATCGCCCAGGTCGCACTGGTGGCGGGCCATCCCGTACGGCTGTTCGACACCGTTCCCGGGCGGGCCCGCGAAGCCGCCGACGCGATCGCTGCCCGGCTCGACCGGCTCGTCGCGAAGGAACGGCTCGCGCCCGGGGAGCGGGACGCGGCACGCGGCCGGCTGACGGCCGTGGAGGACCTGGCGGGGCTCGCCGGCTGCGCGCTGGTGGCGGAGGCGGTCGTGGAGCGGCTGGAGGTCAAGCAGGAGCTGTTCCGCGCGCTGGAGGACGTCGTCGCCGACGACTGTCTGCTCGCCACCAACACCTCCTCCCTGTCCGTCTCCGCGATCGGCGGCGCCCTGCGCGCGCCCGGCCGGTTGGTCGGGCTGCACTTCTTCAACCCGGCGCCGCTGCTGCCGCTGGTCGAGGTAGTCTCCGGGTTCGCCACCGACCTGTCGTCCGCCACGCGCGCGTACGAGACGGCACGGGCCTGGGGCAAGACCCCGGTGGCCTGCGCCGACACCCCCGGCTTCATCGTCAACCGGATCGCCCGGCCGTTCTACGCCGAGGCGTTCGCCGTGTACGAGGCGCAGGGCGCGGACCCGGCCACCATCGACGCCGTGCTGCGCGAGTCGGGCGGCTTCCGGATGGGCGCCTTCGAACTGACCGACCTCATCGGGCAGGACGTCAACGAGTCCGTCACGCACTCCGTGTGGCGGTCCTTCTTCCAGGACGCGCGGTTCACTCCGTCGCTCGCGCAGCGGCGCCTGGTGGAGTCCGGCCGCCTCGGCCGCAAGAGCGGACAGGGCTGGTACGACCACGGCGACGGCGCCGAGCGTCCCGAGCCGCACACCGCGGAGGCCGAGCGGCCGCCCGCGTACGTCGTCGCCGAGGGCGACCTGGAGCCGGCCGGGGCGCTGCTCGGGCTGATCCGCGAGGCGGGCATCGAGGTCCGCGAGGAGGACGAGGACAAGGGCACGCGGCTGGTCCTGCCCAGCGGCGGACAGCTCGCCCTCGCCGACGGGCAGACCTCGGTGGAGTTCCGTGACGTCGTCTACTTCGACCTCGCGCTCGACTACCGCGCGGCGACCCGGATCGCGCTGTCCGCCTCCCAGGACACCTCGCCGCGCACCCTCGCCGAGGCCGTCGGCCTCTTCCAGGCGCTCGGCAAGAACGTCAGCGTCATCGGTGACGTCCCCGGCATGATCGTCGCCCGCACGGTCGCGCGGATCATCGACCTCGCCCACGACGCGGTCGCCAAGGGCGTGGCCACCGAGGAGGACGTCGACACCGCGATGCGCCTCGGCGTCAACTACCCGCTCGGGCCGTTCGCGTGGAGCCGGAGACTCGGCCGCGGCTGGGCGTACGCCCTCCTGGACGACCTGCACCTGCGCGACCCGTCGGGCCGCTACGCGCCGTCCCTGGCGCTCTACCGCCACGCCTACGCCTCCGGCAAGAGGGAGGGCAGCACCTCGTGACCACCGCCAGGCGCGACACGTACACCCCCGAGACCCTGCTCTCCGTCGCGGTGCGGGTCTTCAACGAACGCGGCTACGACGGCACGTCGATGGAGCACCTGTCCAAGGCGGCCGGGATCTCCAAGTCGTCGATCTACCACCACGTCTCCGGCAAGGAGGAGCTGCTGCGGCGGGCCGTCAGCCGGGCCCTGGACGGGCTGTTCGGCATCCTCGACGAGGAGCACGCGCGCGTGGGCCCCGCCGCCGGGCGGCTGGAGTACGTCGTGCGGCGCATGGTCGAGGTCCTCATAGCCGAGCTGCCCTATGTGACGCTGCTGCTGCGGGTGCGGGGCAACACCGGCACCGAGCGGTGGGCGCTGGAGCGGCGCCGGGAGTTCGACCACCGGGTGGCGGAGCTGCTGAAGGCCGCGGAGGCCGAGGGGGACGTGCGCGGCGACGTGGCGGTGCGGCTCGCGACCCGGCTGGTCTTCGGCATGATCAACTCGATCGTCGAGTGGTACCGGCCCGACGGCCGGGGCGTGGGCGAGCGCGAGGTCGCCGACGCGGTGGTGCGGCTGGTGTTCGGGGGGCTGCGGGAGGGAGCGTGACCCGGCGCTTCGTCCGGGCATTTCCACCCGGCGGTTCCGCTCGGCAGCGCAGTTCGGCGGCTCGGCTCGGCTCAGCTCGGCGGTTCCAGGTCCTGTTCCTCGAAGACCAGCAGCGTGCGGGTGCTGAGGACCTCGGGGATGGCCTGGATGCGGGTCAGGACCAGTTCGCGCAGGGCCCGGTTGTCGGGGGTGTGGACCAGCAGCAGGACGTCGAAGTCGCCGCCGACCAGGGCGATGTGCGCGGCGCCCGGCAGCTCCTCCAACCGCTCGCGCACGGTCCGCCAGGAGTTCTGCACGATCTTCAGGGTGATGTACGCCGATGTGCCCTGACCGGCCCGTTCGTGGTCGACGCGGGCGCTGAAGCCGCGGATGACGCCGTCCTCCACGAGCCGGTTGATGCGCGCGTAGGCGTTGGCCCGGGAGACGTGGACCCGCTCGGCGACGGACCGTATCGAGGCGCGGCCGTCCGCCTGAAGTATGCGCAAAATGTCCTGGTCGACGGCGTCCAGGGGGCGCGGGGGCGGTGCGCCGGCGCTGTCCTCCGTACGTTCGGCCATTTGTTCAGCTGCCATCTCCCCCCGCCTTCCCACCATGGACGTACTGCGTCCATCACAGGCTGTGGAGAACCGTTTGTCCACAGCCCGGGGGCCGCTGTAGCCAAAATGTGCCGACGATCGAACAATCGGTAGGTGAGGCCCGTCACACCCGTGGCGTGCCGCGAACCGCTCCCACGAGGAGGTGCCGTCATGACGGTCCTGGAGCAGCGGAGTGCCCACCGGCCGACTCCGCCGCCCGCCTGGCAGCCCGCCACGGACCCCGGTCCGCTGCTGCCGGACAGCGAGCCGTACCGCGTCCTCGGCACCGAGGCCGCCGCGCAGGCCGACCCGGAGCTGCTGCGGACGCTCTACGCCCGGCTGGTGTCCGGCCGGCGGTACAACGCGCAGGCGACGGCCCTCACCAAGCAGGGAAGGCTCGCCGTCTACCCCTCAAGCACCGGGCAGGAGGCCTGCGAGATCGCCGCCGCGCTCGTCCTTGAGGACCGCGACTGGCTCTTTCCCAGTTACCGCGACACGCTCGCCGTCGTCGCGCGGGGCGTCGACCCCGTCGAGGCGCTCACCCTGCTGCGCGGCGACTGGCACACCGGCTACGACCCCTACGAGCACCGGGTCGCCCCGCTCTCCACGCCGCTCGCCACCCAGCTCCCGCACGCCGTCGGTCTCGCGCACGCGGCCCGCCTCAAGGGCGACGACGTGGTCGCGCTCGCGCTGGTCGGCGACGGCGGCACCAGCGAGGGCGACTTCCACGAGGCGCTGAACTTCGCGGCGGTCCGCCGGGCACCGGTCGTCTTCCTCGTGCAGAACAACGGCTTCGCGATCTCCGTCCCGCTCGCCAAGCAGACCGCGGCGCCGTCGCTGGCCCACAAGGCCGTCGGCTACGGCATGCCCGGCCGGCTCGTCGACGGCAACGACGCGCTCGCCGTGCACGAGGTGCTCTCCGACGCCGTACGGCACGCGCGCGAGGGCGGCGGCCCGGTCCTGGTGGAGGCGATCACGTACCGCCTGGACGCGCACACCAACGCCGACGACGCGACCCGCTACCGCGGCGACGCCGAGGTCGAGACCTGGCGCGGCCACGACCCCGTCGACCTGCTGGAGCACGAGCTGACCCGGCGCGGCCTGCTCGACGAGGACACCGCGCGGGTGGCGCGCGAGGACGCCGAGGCCATGGCCGCCGACCTGCGCGCCCGTATGCACCAGGACCCCGTGCTCGACCCCATGGACCTCTTCGACCACGTCTACGCCGAGCCGACCCCGCACCTGCGCGAGCAGCGCGAGCTGCTGCGCGCGGAGCTGGCCGCCGACGCGGCCGCCGGCAGCGGGGCCGGGGCGGAAGGGGCGCGCCGATGACGACGGTCGCCGTCCGCCCGGCCACCATGGCGCAGGCCCTCACCCGCGCGCTGCGCGACGCCCTGGCCGCCGACCCCGCCGTCCACGTCATGGGCGAGGACGTCGGCACGCTCGGCGGTGTCTTCCGGGTCACCGACGGACTTGCCGCAGAGTTCGGCGAGGAGCGCTGCTCGGACACGCCGCTCGCCGAGGCCGGCATCCTCGGCACGGCCGTCGGCATGGCGATGTACGGGCTCCGCCCGGTCGTGGAGATGCAGTTCGACGCCTTCGCCTACCCGGCCTTCGAGCAGCTCGTCTCCCACGTCGCCCGGATGCGCAACCGCACCCGCGGCGCGATGCCCCTGCCGCTGACCATCCGCATTCCCTACGGCGGCGGCATCGGCGGCGTCGAGCACCACAGCGACTCCTCCGAGGCGTACTACGCCGCGACGCCGGGCCTGCACGTCGTCACCCCCGCCACCGTCGCCGACGCCTACGGCCTGCTGCGCGCCGCCATCGCCTCCGACGACCCCGTCGTCTTCCTCGAACCCAAGCGGCTGTACTGGGCCAAGGACGCCTGGAACCCCGAGGAGCCGGCATCCGTTGAACCGATAGGCCGCGCGGTGGTGCGGCGCTCGGGCCGGAGCGCCACACTCATCACGTACGGGCCGTCGCTGCCGGTCTGCCTGGAGGCGGCCGAGGCGGCTCGGGCCGAGGGCTGGGACCTGGAGGTTGTCGATCTGCGCTCGCTGGTGCCGTTCGACGACGAGACGGTGTGCGCCTCGGTACGGCGGACGGGACGGGCGGTCGTCGTGCACGAGTCGGGCGCGTTCGGCGGACCGGGCGGGGAGATCGTGGCCCGGGTCACCGAGCGCTGCTTCCATCACCTGGAGGCGCCGGTGCTGCGGGTGGCCGGGTTCGACATCCCGTATCCGCCGCCGATGCTGGAGCGTCACCATCTGCCCGGTGTCGACCGCATCCTGGACGCGGTGGGGCGTCTGCAATGGGAGGCCGAGAGCTGATGGCACATGCTTCTGACGGGCACGGCCGGGAGTTCCGGCTCCCCGACCTCGGTGAGGGGCTCACCGGGGCGGAGATCGTGCGGTGGATGGTCGAGGTCGGCGACGCCGTCACCGTCGACCAGCCGGTCGTCGAGGTCGAGACGGCCAAGGCGATGGTGGAGGTGCCCTGTCCCTACGCCGGTGTCGTCACCGCCCGCTTCGGTGAGGAGGGGACGGAGATGCCGGTGGGGTCTCCGTTGCTGACGGTGGCGGAGGGGGCGAGTGATGCGGGTGGTTCGAGAGGTGCCAGTGGTGCCAGTGGTGCCGGTGATGCGGGTGGCACCGAGGGGTCCGACGAGAGGGCCGACGAGGGCTCCGGGAATGTTCTCGTGGGGTACGGCACGGCGGGGGTGACCTCGCCGCGGCGCCGGGTGCGAGTGACCGGGGACGTGGGGCGGGTCAACGGACGCGGGCCGGCCGGCGTGCGGACCGAGGAGCGGGCCGACGGGCCCGTTCCCGTCATCTCGCCGCTGGTGCGCCGACTGGCCCGGCAGAACGGTCTGGATCTGCGGGAGATGACCGGTTCGGGACCGGACGGGCTGATCCTGCGCGCGGACGTGGAGTACGAACTGCGGGCCGCCGCCGCACGGATCGCGGACGCCACGGTTCCCGGGCCCGTCGACGCCGCCGTCCCCGCTCCCGTCCCCGCTCCCGTGCCCGCCGATGCCGGGCGGGGAGCCGGTGTACTCGCCGCGGACGGTCACCGCGTCCCGCTGAAGGGCGTCCGCGGTGCCGTCGCCGACAAGCTCTCCCGCAGCCGGCGCGAGATACCGGAGGTGACCGTCTGGGTGGACGCCGACGCCACCGAGCTGATGCGGGCGCGGACCACGATGAACACCGCCGGACGGCCGAAGATCTCCCTGCTCGCCCTGCTGGCCAGGATCTGCACCGCCGCGCTCGCCCGCCACCCCGAGCTGAACTCCACCGTCGACACCGAGGCGCGGGAGATCGTCCGGCTCGACCGCGTCCACCTCGGCTTCGCCGCGCAGACCGACCGGGGCCTGGTGGTGCCGGTCGTCCGGGACGCGCACGGGCGGGACGCGGAGTCCCTCACCGCCGAGTTCGCCCGGCTGACGGAGGCGGCCAGGACCGGGACACTGAACCCCTCGGAGCTCACGGGCGGCACCTTCACCCTCAACAACTACGGCGTGTTCGGCGTCGACGGCTCCACGCCGATCATCAACCACCCCGAGGCGGCCATGCTCGGCGTCGGCCGGATCGCCCCCAAACCCTGGGTGCACGAAGGGGAACTGGCGGTGCGGCAGGTCGTACAGCTCTCCCTCACCTTCGACCACCGGGTGTGCGACGGCGGCACGGCGGGCGGCTTCCTGCGGTACGTCGCCGACTGCGTCGAACAGCCGGCGGTCCTGCTGCGCACGCTCTGAACACCCCTGCCAAGCGCACTCTGTGATTGCGGGCCCTCCCCCGCGTTCCGTGTGATCGGCCTGGGTCGCATACTCGGGGGGTGACCGCGTACGAGTCCACCGCCGCACACGACGGCGCCGACGAGCACGACGCCCGGTACGACGCCCCGCACGATGCCGTCGTGCTCGCCGGCGGGGCCGCCCGGCGGCTCGGCGGCGCCGACAAGCCCGGCGTCCGGGTCGGCGGCCGTCCGCTGCTCGACCGGGTGCTCACCGCCTGCGCCGGGGCCACGGCCACCGTCGTCGTGGCCGACGCCCGGCCGACCGTACGGCCCGTCACCTGGGCGCGCGAGGACCCGCCCGGTGCCGGACCCGTCGCGGCGCTCGCGGCCGGTCTGCGCGGTACGTCGGCGGAGCACGTGCTCGTGGTCTCGGCCGACCTGCCCTTCCTCCACCGGACCACCGTGCGGCGGCTGTTGACGTCCCTCGCCGGGAGCGGAGCCGAGGGCGCGCTGCTCACCGACGCCGACGGACGCGACCAGCCGCTGGTCGCCGCGTACCGCGCGTCGGCACTCCGCCGTGAACTCACCGCACTGGACGCCGCGCACGGAGGGCTCACCGGGCTCCCCCTGCGCCGGCTGACCGCAGGGCTGCACCTCGTCCGCGTCCCCGACCCCGTCGCGTCCTTCGACTGCGACACCTGGGACGACATCGCCACCGCAAGGGCACGCATCAGGGAGCATGGGCACGTGTTGGATGAATGGATTTCCGCCGCCAAGGACGAACTCGGCATCGAGCTCGACGTCGACACCGCCGTCCTGCTCGATCTGGCCCGCGACGCCGCCCATGGGGTGGCCCGGCCCGCGGCCCCGCTGACCACCTTCCTCGTCGGCTACGCGGCCGGGCGGGCCGGAGGAGGCCCCGAGGCCGTCGACGAAGCCGCCCGCAAGGCCGCGGCACTCGCCCTACGCTGGGAGGAGGAGAACTCTCCCGGGCCGGACGCGGGGGCGACCGCCGGGACGACCGCGGGGACGATCCCCGCAACGACCGACGGGACGGACGCCGGGGCAACCCCTGGGACGGACGCCGGGACGACCGCCGGGACGGACGCCGGGGCAACCCCTGGGACGGACGCCGGGACGGCCGACGGGACGGGCGTGGGTTTCAGCCCTGACGTCGCCGCGGACCCGAAGGGGGCCGACGCGGGCCCCGGCGGCCGTCCGGACGCCGGATGACCCCCCGCTCCTCGGGTACGGGCGCCGGTACCGGTACCGGTACCGGCCTGGACCCCGAGGACCTCGATGTCGAGGAGGCGCTCGCCCTCGTGAACGAGGACCGTCACCCCTCGTCCCGGTCCGCGCGGAGGCCGGGCCGGGAGGACGCCCACCGGCCCGGCGGTGGCTCCCCGGGCTCTGCGGGCCCCGCCGTCTCCGGCGACTCCGGACCGGACGACCCGGTCGGCTTCACCACCACGACCGCCGCCACCCCCTCCACCTCAGCCGCCGCCTCCACGTCCGCCTCAGCCTCCACTCCCACTCCTGCCTCCGCCTCCGCCGACGGGCGGCGTCCCTCCGCTGCCGACGGTCGGCGTCCCGCCGGGTCCCCCCGATCCGGTGGGACCCGGCACCGTGCCGCCTCCTGGCCGGACGCCCGCCGGGCCGCCGAGCGGGCCGGCCGGGACGGTGCGCGGGCAGCGGGCCGCGCCCCGGTCTCCGTACCCCTCGACGAGGCCCTCGGCCTCACCCTGGCCGTGCCGCTCGGCGCCCTCACCGACCTGCCGTCCTTCGACACCTCGGCGATGGACGGCTGGGCGGTCGCGGGGCCAGGCCCGTGGGCCGTGCGGGAGGAGGGCGTCCTGGCGGGGCACGCCGGGCAGTCACCCCTCGCCGACGGGGAGGCCGTCCGGATCGCGACCGGCGCCCGGATCCCCGCCGACACCTCGGCCGTGCTCCGCAGTGAGCACGGCCGCACCGACGCGAACGACCGGCTGCACGCCGTCCGGGAGGTCGTCCCAGGCCAGGACATCCGCGCGCGCGGCCAGGAGTGTCGCAGCGGCGAGGCGCTGCTGCCGGCCGGCGCGCTGGTGACCCCGGCCGTGCTGGGCCTGGCGGCGGCCGCCGGGTACGACGCGCTGACCGTCGTACCGCGTCCCCGGGCCGAGGTGCTCGTCCTCGGCGACGAACTGCTCACCGAGGGACTGCCGCACGACGGCCTCATCCGGGACGCGCTCGGCCCGATGCTGCCGTCCTGGCTGCGGGCCCTGGGCGCCGAGGTGACCGCCGTGCGCCGGCTCGGCGACGACGCCGAGGCCCTGCACCGGGCCGTCACCACGTCCGACGCCGATCTCGTCGTCACCACCGGCGGTACCGCCGCCGGTCCGGTCGACCACGTCCACCCCACGCTGGAGCGGACCGGCGCCGCACTCCTCGTGGACGGCGTGGCGGTACGGCCCGGTCACCCGATGCTGCTGGCGCGTATCGGGAAGGCCCAGCATCTCGTGGGGCTGCCCGGCAATCCGCTCGCCGCCGTCTCCGGGCTGCTCACCCTCGCCGAGCCGCTGCTGCGGATGCTGGCGGCGCGTCCGGTGCCGGAGCCGTACACGCTGCCGTTCCGCGGTGAGGTGCACGGTCACCCGCACGACACCCGGCTCGTCCCCGTGCTGCTGCGGGACGACGGGGCCGTGCCGCTGCGCTACAACGGACCGGCCATGCTGCGGGGGATCGCGGCCGCCGACGCCCTCGCGGTCGTCCCCCCGGGCGGCGCGCGGCCGGGTCAGGAGGCCGAGATGCTCGGCCTGCCCTGGGCCACCGGCGGAATCGGAGTGTGTTTCACGTGAAACTTCCCGGCCAGGACGCCATCGCGCGCCAGGCGGACGAACATCTGGTGACCCACAAGGTCAAGCTGCCGCGGAAGCTGGTGGAGCACCCGATCCGCCAGGTCGGCAAGCGGCTGTCGTGGGCGCTGGTGGTGCTGGTGGCGACCGCGTTCATAGTGTGGGCCGACAGAGACGGTTACAACGACAACTCCGACGGTGCGGTCGACCTGCTCGACGCGTTCTACTACGCCACCGTCACCCTCTCCACCACCGGGTACGGCGACATCACGCCCGTCAGCGACGCCGCCCGGCTGACCAACATCTTCGTCATCACGCCGCTGCGCGTGCTGTTCCTGATCATCCTCGTCGGCACCACGCTGGAGGCCCTCACCGAGCGCACCCGGGAGGAATGGCGACTGAACCGCTGGAGGTCCACCTTGCGTGATCACACCGTCGTCGTCGGATTCGGCACGAAGGGCAGGTCGGCGGTACGTACCGTCTGCGCGACGGGGCTGCGCAGGGAGCAGGTCGTGGTGGTCGACCCGAGCGGCAAGGCGATCGAGGCGGCCACGGCCGACGGGTTCGCCGGGGTGATAGGGGACGCCACCCGCAGCGAGGTGCTGAAGCGCGCCGAGGTGCACCGGGCGCGGCAGATCATCATCGCCACGCAGCGCGACGACACGGCGGTGCTGGTGGCGCTGACGGCCCGGCAGCTCAACAGGGGCGCGAAGATCGTGGCCGCGGTCCGCGAGGAGGAGAACGCGCCGCTGCTGAAGCAGTCCGGCGCGGACGCCGTGATCACCAGTGCGAGCGCGGCGGGCCGGCTGCTCGGTCTCTCCGTGCTCAGCCCGGCCGCCGGCATGGTCATGGAGGACCTCATCAGCCAGGGCAGCGGTCTCGACCTCGTGGAACGGCCCGTCATAAAGGCCGAGGTGGGCAAGAGCCCCCGGGAAGTCGACGACCTGGTCGTGAGCATCCTGCGCGGGCACCGGGTACTCGGCTACGACGATCCGGTCGTCGGCGGGCTGGAACTGACGGACCGGCTGATCACGATCGTACGCGCGACGGCGGTCACGCAGGTCGCGCCCGACGCCCGGCCGCTGCCCCGGGACTGATCCGAAGGGCGGGAGACGGTCGTACGGCGCCCCCGGCCGCGAGGCCGGGGGCGCCGTCGTCGTGAGGACACGGGGGTCACTTGCGGTTGTAGAGCCGCATCGTGATCGGGCCGAAGACCAGCAGGAACAGGGCGGACCACCCCAGTGACCAGGCGATCTCGTCGGTCGGCCAGTCGCCCGCCATCAGTCCGCGCACCGCGGAGGCCACGTGGGTGACCGGGCTGTTGTTGACGAACGCCTGGAGCCAGCCCGGCATGGTCGAGGGGTCGACGAAGACGTTGGACAGGAAGGTGAGCGGGAAGATCACCATCATGCTGACGCTCATCACCGCCTTCTCGGTGCGCAGCAGCAGCCCGAACATCGTCCAGATCCACGAGAAGGCGAACGAGAAGACCAGCAGCAGCGCGATCCCGCCGACCACGCCGCCGAGGCCGCCGTCCGGCCGGTAGCCGAGGACCAGGCCGACGACGAGCATCACGACGGAGGCGATGGTGTAGCGCAGGGCGTCGCCGAGGAGGTAGCCGACCATCGCGGCGGGCCGCCAGACCGGCAGGGTGCGGAAGCGGTCGAAGACGCCCTTCTCGATGTCGGTGTTGACCGACACCCCGGTGTACATGGTGATCATCACGACCGACATCACGAGGATGCCGGGCAGCACGAACTGGATGTAGTCACCCGGCGAACCGGCCAGCGCGCCGCCGAAGAGATACGTGAACATCAGCAGGTTCATGATGGGGAACGCGGTGACGTCGAAGAGCTGCTCCGGTACGTGCTTGATCTTGAGGACCGCGCGCCAGCCGAACGTCAGCGACGCCGACAGGGGGCTGGGCCGTGGCGGCCGGTCCCCGGCGATCAGGAGGGCGGCCAGGGACTCGGCGCTGACCGGTGCGAGTTCCTTGGTCTCGGTGCTCGTGGCCGTACTCATGCCGCCACCTCGTCCTTCGTGTCGTCGCCGGAGCCGGAGCCGGAGCCGGAGCCGGAGCGGGGCCCGGAGCCGGAGCCGGGATCTGCCTCGGAACCGGTGTCGTGGCCGGTCAGGGCCAGGAAGACCTCGTCCAGGCTGGGCTGGCCCAGGGAGAAGTTGTCCACGGTGATGCCGGCCCGGGTCAGCTCCGAGAGCGCGCGGGCGGCCTGTCCGGCGGCCGTGTCCTCGGCGGCGGTGGCCAGCCGGGCGGTCAGCGCCACCGGATCGGGCTCCAGCTGCACCTCGGCGCTGAGCCGCGCCCGCAGCAGCCGCTCCGCCTCGCCCCGCCGCTCGGCGTCGCGCAGCCGCAGGTGCACGGACCCGGCGCCGACGGATGCCTTCAGCTCGCCCTTGGTGCCCTCGGCGATCACCTTCCCCTTGTCGATCACGGCGATCCGGGCGGCGAGCTGGTCGGCCTCGTCCAGGTACTGCGTGGTCAGCATGACGGTGGTGCCCTGGGCGACGACCGCCCGCACGATGTCCCAGACCTGGTTGCGGCTGCGCGGATCGAGGCCGGTGGTCGGCTCGTCCAGGAAGAGCAGGTCAGGCGTGTTGAGGATGGACGCGGCGATGTCGATGCGCCGCCGCATGCCGCCGGAGTACTGCTTGACCTGCTTGTCCGCCGCCTGTGTCAGCCCGAACGCCTCAAGGAGCTGGTCGGAGCGGCGCCGCGCGGCGGGTTTGCCGTGACCGAGCAGCCGGCCCAGCAGGATCAGGTTCTCGGTGCCGGTGAGGTCCTCGTCGACGGAGGCGTACTGCCCGGTGAGGCTGACCCGGGCGCGTACCTCGTCGGCCTCGCGCACGACGTCGCGGCCGAAGACGCTCGCGCGGCCTCCGTCCGGCCGGAGCAGCGTCGCGAGGATCTTCACCGTGGTGGTCTTGCCGGCGCCGTTGGGGCCGAGGACGCCGTAGACCGTGCCGGCCGGGACCCGAAGGTCCACACCGTCGACGGCCCGGGTCTCGCCGAACGTCTTGACCAGACCCGCCGTTTCGATGGCGAGACCGGAGGTCTGCGTGCTCATCTGGGGTGTCCTTCCGCGTGCTTGGTCTACGCATGGGAAGACCTTTACCGTCCCCCAAACTCATCGCGGGCGCACGGAATTTTCGGTACGCAGGAGTAGCGTCGGCTCCATGCACGCGATCACGATTCCCGAACCCGGAGGCCCCGAGGCGCTGGTCTGGGCCGAGGTCCCCGACCCCGAGCCCGGTGAGGGCGAGGTCCTCGTCGAGGTGACGGCCAGCGCCGTCAACCGGGCCGACATCATGCAGCGCCAAGGCTTCTACGACCCGCCGCCGGGCGCCTCGGCACTCCCCGGCCTGGAGTGCTCCGGACGGATCGCCGCGATCGGCTCCGGCGTCTCCGGCTGGTCGGTCGGCGACGAGGTCTGCGCGCTGCTCGCCGGCGGCGGCTACGCCCAGAAGGTCGTCGTCCCGGCCGGACAGGTGCTGCCGGTCCCCGCGGGCCTCGACCTGAAGCAGGCGGCGGCCCTGCCCGAGGTGGTCTGCACGGTCTGGTCGAACGTCTTCATGGTCGCCCACCTCCGCCCCGGCGAGACGCTCCTCGTGCACGGCGGATCCAGCGGCATCGGCACCATGGCGATCCAGCTGGCCAAGGCGGTCGGCGCGAAGGTCGCCGTGACGGCCGGCACGAAGGAGAAGCTGGAGCGCTGCGCCGAGCTGGGCGCGGACATCCTGGTCAACTACCGGGAGCAGGACTTCGTCGCCGAGGTGAAGGAGGCCACCGGCGGTGCCGGGGCCGACGTCATCCTCGACAACATGGGCGCCAAGTACCTCGACCGCAACCTCCGGGCGCTCGCCGTCAACGGGCGGCTCGCGATCATCGGTATGCAGGGCGGCCGCAAGGCGGAGCTGGACATCGGCACGATGCTCGCCAAGCGCGCCGCCGTGACCGCGACCGGGCTGCGCGCCCGGCCGGTGGAGGAGAAGTCGGCCATCGTGGCGGCCGTCCGCGAGCACGTCTGGCCGCTGCTCGCCGAGGGGCACGTCCGGCCGATCGTCGACCGGGAGCTGCCGATGAGCGACGCGGCCGCCGCGCACCGGGTCGTCGAGGAGAGCGGTCACATCGGGAAGGTGCTGCTGGTCGCGCCGTAGCGCCGTAGCGCCGAAGCGCGGTGCCGCCGTGCCGCCGTGCGGTCCAGGCGGCCGGGGGACGGGCGGCGGGCCCGTCGCGGTCACGGCTGCCGCAGCCGCAGTCCGACGAAGGCGAGGCCCAGACCGAGGCCGATGAGGACGAGTCCGGCGCCGAGGGGCAGCACCCCAGGCACGGGCCCGGTCCGGCCGCCGGCCCCGGTGACGGACCGTTGCGACCGTTCCGCGGACGCGGTGGGCACCACCGGGCCCTCCCCGGGTCCGGTGGGGGTCCCGGCGGAGGCCGCCGCGTCGGCGTCCCCTTCCACCGGGTGTCCGGCGTCCGCACCGGTCCCCGCCGGGTCCCGGTGCCACGCCTCCTCCCGGCCGGGGTGCCGCCGTCCCTCGCCGGCCCGGCTCCCGGCCCGGGACGGCCCGGCCTCCGACGCCGAGGGGGCCGGGGAGCGGGACGGGGTGCGATGCTTCGGCCCGCGGGCCGGCACGTCGCCCTCGGCGGAACCGGGCCGGTCCCCGCGGGAGCCGCCGCCGGGGCGCTCGGAACGGTCAGGGCGCTCGGCAGGCTCGGACGACCTGGCCGGCTCGGACGGCTCGGCGGCGTCCGACGCGGAGTGGTCCGAGGACGGTGAACCGTCCGGTGACGATGCTCCCGGGGACGGGCGGCCGTCGGGCCGGGAGGGCCGGGGCGACCGCGAGCCCGCCGACGAGCCTGAGCCCGAGCCCGAGGAAGAGGAAGAGGACGAGGAGTCGTACTCCGCGTCCCGGGCGTCCGGCCGGTACGCCAGACGCGGCTGGTACGGCAGATGCGGCCGGTGCGCCAGATACGGCCGGTACGGCGAGGCCGACGCCGCCGACGCCGCCGACACCGCACCCGCGCCGTGAGCCGGTCCCGTCGCGTACAGGCCGAGGAGCGCCACCGGCCCCACCAGCCCCGCGGCGGCCGCCGCCCGTCCGTACCGCAGCGGTCGGCCCAGCCATGGCGTCACGACGGTGGCCCCCTCCCGTACGGTCGGGCCGATCTCCCGCTTCCGGTCGGCGAGATCGACGGAACAAGCCTCACACTTGCTGGCTATTACGGCATTCCGGGCGCCGCCGATCGCGCGGCACCCGTTTCGGACGGGGGCGGCACGGTGATGTGGAGCAGGCGTGCGAGAGAATGACGGCATGGAGATGCCGAGGAACGACAGGTCGTCGGAGAACCCCCAGATCCTGGTCGTCGGCCAGGACGGCATGGCGCTCAGCGGCGGCGGCGACGGAGACGATGACGCCCGCGAGACCCCGGTGACCGAGCAGGTGGAACAGCCCGCGAAGGTCATGCGGATCGGCAGCATGATCAAGCAGCTGCTGGAGGAGGTGCGGGCCGCTCCCCTGGACGACGCGAGCCGGGCCCGGCTCAAGGAGATCCACGCCAGCTCGGTCAAGGAGCTGGAGGACGGTCTCGCGCCGGAGCTGGTGGAGGAGCTGGAGCGGCTCTCCCTGCCCTTCACGGAGGAGGGCACCCCGAGCGACGCGGAGCTGCGGATCGCCCAGGCCCAGCTGGTCGGCTGGCTGGAGGGGCTGTTCCACGGCATCCAGACCACGCTGTTCGCCCAGCAGATGGCCGCGCGGGCCCAGTTGGAGCAGATGCGGCGGGCGCTGCCGCCGGGCGTGGGCGACCCGGAGGAGGGCCCGCACCCGGGCGGCCGCTCGGGCGGTCCGTACCTGTAGAGGAGCACGGCCGCGCCAGGCCGTCACGACCGAAGGCGCGACCGGGAGCACAGCCGAGAGCACGACCGTAGACACGAGCGAAAGCACGACCGTAGGCACGACCGGAGGGGTCCGGCGGGGAACCGCCGGGCCCCTCCGCCGTTCGTTCCCGCTGTTTTCGGACAGCACGTCGCGACGGTGGCGAAGGTCACGCGGCCGTCCGGCGGTCCCGTGGCGAAAAATCTTGGTCCCGCGCGCCGCCCGGCACAGTCTGCCCGAGGCCCCCGACAGGTCAAGCGGGGTGCCCGATCCGTGACCGTACGCGAAGGAAGCGTCGTGGCTGTGTCACGGTGCGGGTGCGGACGGTACACAGAATTTGCACGACGGGACGGAACCAGGGTTTCATTGCCGGTCCGTCTCGTGCCGGTCCCGCCTCCCATCTCTGTCCGGAGCCTTGCGCGGAGGCTGTAGCGTGGCCGACGGAGACCGTGACAACACCGCGCGTACCGCGGGCAGAAACGACGGCGAGGACTGATGGCACAGCAGCAGCGCGCTCAGGGCCCGTCCGAACCCGAGGCGACTGGCGGCGGTATGTCGGACACGCCGGAAGCCTGGGGCAACGGCGGGTTGGTCGGCGACGGCCGGTACCGGCTGACCCGCAGACTCGGGCGGGGCGGCATGGCCGAGGTGTTCGCCGCGGAGGACGTGCGGCTCGGACGCACCGTCGCGGTCAAGCTGCTCCGCGCCGACCTGGCCGAGGACCCGACCTCCAAGGCGCGTTTCACCCGCGAGGCGCAGTCGGTCGCGGGCCTCAACCACCACTCCATCGTCGCGGTCTACGACTCCGGCGAGGACTTCGTCGGCGGCCAGTCCGTGCCGTACATCGTGATGGAGATCGTCGAGGGGCGGACCATCCGGGACCTCCTGCTCAACGCGGAGGCACCCGGTCCCGAACAGGCGCTGATCATCACCTCGGGTGTCCTGGAGGCGCTGGCCTACTCGCACCAGCACGGCATCGTGCACCGCGACATCAAGCCGGCCAACGTCATCATCACCCACAGCGGCGCCGTGAAGGTGATGGACTTCGGCATCGCCCGTGCCCTGCACGGCGCGTCCACGACGATGACGCAGACCGGCATGGTCATGGGCACCCCGCAGTACCTCTCCCCGGAGCAGGCCCTCGGCAAGGCCGTAGACCACCGCTCCGACCTGTACGCCACGGGCTGCCTGCTCTACGAACTCCTCGCGCTGCGCCCGCCGTTCACCGGTGAGACCCCGCTGTCGGTGGTCTACCAGCACGTGCAGGACATCCCGACGCCGCCGTCCGAGGTCTCCGACGCGGTGCCGCCGGAGCTGGACGGCCTGGTGATGCGCTCGCTGGCCAAGGAGCCCGACGACCGCTTCCAGACCGCGGAGGAGATGCGCGGCCTGGTCCAGTACGGGCTTCAGATGCTCTACGACCAGGGCGGTCACACCGGCACCTGGAACACGGGACCGGTCGACCACGACGGGCGGCAGACCCCCGCGGCGGGCATGGGGATGGCCGGCACGACCGTGCTGCCCCACTCCGACCACGGCTCCGGCACCACGCAGATCCCCCAGCAGATCCTGCCCTCGGGGTACGGCAACGGCGACGACGGCGGTTTCGAGGGGCACGGAAACAAGGGCAGCGGCCGCGGCAAGCTGTGGATCCTCGCGGTCCTCGCGGTGATCGCCGTGGCGGCGGGCGTCGCGCTGGCGCTCAACGGGACCGAGGAGAAGGGCGGCGGCGGCACGGACACCACGAAGTCGCCGAGCGCCACGCAGTCCACCGACGACGAGAAGACCAGCGAGTCGCCGAGCGACGAGGCGACCGACGAGTCCACGGACACGGACACGGGCACGGGTACGGAGCAGGGCTCCGGCGGCGGCAGCGGCGGTGACTGGAACCAGTCGTACCAGCCGTCGTACCAGCCCTCGGAGACGACCTCCCAGGAGGTGTCCCAGGAGCCGACCGGCGAGGAGACCTCGGAGGCTCCGCCGCCGGAGGAGACCGGCGGTGACGACGAGACCGGCGGCACCCAGCCGACGGCCACGGCCACCGAGGGCGGCGGCGGCACCGAGGAGGACGGCGGCATCCTGAACGGCGGCACCGAGGGCATCGGCTGAACCGCGCCGCGCGCCGCGTCCGCCCGGCTCAGTCGGCGAACGCGGCGCACACCGCGTCGTACTCCCGCGTCCACCACACGGCGAGCGCCGACGCCGCGGGGAACTGCGGGTCGGCCCGCCGGTCCCCGCGCTCGTAGTGCCAGCGCAGCATCCAGAAGTCGTTGAGCCGCTCCCACCACACGCGGTGCACGGCCGCCGCCAGCTGCGACGGGGTCGCCCCCGCGGCGCGCCGGTACGCGCGCGCGTACGCGCGTACCTTCGTCAGGTCCAGCGGACCGGCGGGACGGACGAAGAAGATCGCGGCGGCGCGTACGGCCTCCTCCGCGCGGGGGCGTAAGCCGAGCCGGTCCCAGTCGACGATCGCGGCCGGGGCGTCCCCCTTGTAGAGCAGGTTGAACGGGTGGAAGTCCCCGTGCACCCAGCCCACCGCGGCGCCGCGCGGCGGCCGGCGGTCGGCGTGCCGCTCCAGCAGGGCGCGGCGTTCCAGGAGCCGGTGCCGGGCGAGTTCGTCGAAGGGGTCGGCGGGCCGGTGCCGTCGGACGCGGGCCAGCAGGTCGTCGATGAGGGCGAAGGTGTCGGCGGGGTCGGCGCTCGTCGCCGGTCCCGCCCGGTGCCGGCCGCGGGTCGGCATGACGCGTTCCAGGCCGGAGTGGACCACGCCGAGGAGGGCGCCGAGCCGCTCGCACTGGGCCGTCGTGAGCTGGCCGCCGTGCCGGTGCCGGCCCTCGACCCAGGGGTGCAGGGCGAAGCAGTGGCCGCCGACGACGGCGACCGTGCGGCCGTCGCGGTCGGGCAGTGCCGGGGCGACCGGGACGCCGAGACCGGCCAGGCGGCGGGTGGCCCGGTGCTGGCGGTGGATGGCGGCCGGGGTGCCGGTCTCGGGGTCGGAGTGGTGCTTGAGGAAGAAGCGACCGCGAGTGGTGCACAGACGCCAGCCGCGGTTGAGCAGGCCCTGGTCGACGGGCTCGCAGGTGAGTGCGGAACCGGCGGCGTACTGGCGGAGAAGGACGCCCAGAGGGGGCGCGTGAGGCACGGTGGTGGGTACACATGAGCGCGGCACGCCGCCGATGCTAGGGCACGCGCCCCGCCCGTGAGCTGGGGTTTGTCACAGACAGTCGCCGTCGGTCGCTTTCGGTCGCCAGGTCGTCAGCAGGGCGTCAGGTGTGCGTCAGAGGACGTCCCGGACGTCCCCGAAGTGGTGTTCCGTGACGCGGCCGGTCTCGTCCGTGGCATGGACGACGCAGAGCCGCGGTTCGAGGCACACAGGCAGGCGGGCAGGGGGCGCCGTCCGCGCGTCCGCGACAGGGTCGCCGGCCCCGCGGAGACGGGACGCGAGTCCCGGACGAAGACCTGCGGCCGTGACGGCGTTCAGCGATTTCCGGCCTGGAGGCGGGCGACGTACGCCGCCGCCTGCGACCGGCGCTGCATACCGAGTTTGGCGAGCAGACTGGAGACGTAATTCTTGATCGTTTTCTCGGCGAGGTGCAGGCGTTCGCCGATGGCCCGGTTGGTCAGGCCCTCGCCGATCAGGTCCAGGATGCGGCGCTCCTGCTCGGTGAGGCGGGCGAGGCGGTCGTCGTCGGGGGCGGCGCCCTCGCGCAGCCGTTGCAGCACGCGCGCGGTGGCCACCGGGTCGAGCAGGGACTTTCCTGCGGCGACGTCCCGGACGGCGGCCAGCAGCTCCGCGCCGCGGATGTCCTTGAGGACGTACCCGGAGGCCCCGGCCATGATCGCGTCGAAGAGCGCCTCGTCGTCGGCGTAGGAGGTGAGGACCAGGCACCGCACCGACTCGTCGCCGGAGCGGACCTCGCGGCACACCTCGACGCCGCTGCCGTCCGGCAGCCGTACGTCGATCACCGCCACGTCCGGGCGGGTGGCCGGAATCCGCGCCAGCGCGTCGGCCGCCGTGCCGGCCTCGCCGACCACCTCGATGTCGTCCTCGCCGGCGAGCAGGTCGTGGACACCCCGACGGACGATCTCGTGGTCATCGAGGAGAAAAACCCTGATATTTCCGTCTGTGGGCACGAGGTCAGTGTCACATACGGACTCTTCACGCGCCCGGGGCGACCGGGATAACGTGCCGTTGTCCCGGCCCCTGCGAGGCTGTGACCAGTAACTGTTCCCGACTTTGCCGATTTACTTGGATTACCAAGTAAAAATGCAGGTCAGGAGGGGTTTCACAGAAATGTGGAGCACTGGGTAACGTGCTATTTGCAGGACGCTCGCCGGGGCACCTGTCACGCCTGTGCCCGACTTCCGCGCACCCACCCCGTGCGCCCGCCGGGCCCAGGTGAGCCGCACCGCCTCCCGGCGAACCCGGGGGCCGGACCGACGGAGGAGCACACGTGACCGTGGAGAGCACTGCCGCGCGCAAGCCGCGACGCAGCGCCGGGAGCAAGACCGGTACCACCGGTGCGAAGGCGACCGGCACCACCGGTACCAAACGCGCCGGCCGCGCCGCCGCGAAGGGCGACGGAACGCAGCTCGTCCAGCTGCTGACGCCCGAGGGCAAGCGCGTGAAGAACGCGGAGTTCGATCCGTACGTCGCGGGTGTCACCCCCGAGGAGCTGCGCGGCCTGTACCGCGACATGGTGCTCACCCGGCGCTTCGACGCCGAGGCCACCTCGCTCCAGCGCCAGGGCGAGCTGGGCCTGTGGGCGTCGCTGCTCGGCCAGGAGGCAGCGCAGATCGGCTCCGGCCGCGCCACCCGGGAGGACGACTACGTCTTCCCGACCTACCGCGAGCACGGCGTCGCCTGGTGCCGCGGGGTCGACCCGACCAACCTGCTGGGCATGTTCCGCGGCGTCAACAACGGCGGCTGGGACCCGAGCAGCAACAACTTCCACCTGTACACCATCGTCATCGGTTCGCAGACGCTGCACGCGACCGGCTACGCGATGGGCATCACCATGGACGGCGCCGACTCCGCCGTCCTCGCCTACTTCGGCGACGGCGCCTCCAGCCAGGGCGACGTCATGGAGGCGTTCAACTACGCCGCCGTCTACAACGCCCCGGTGATCTTCTTCTGCCAGAACAACCAGTGGGCGATCTCGGAGTCCAACGAGAAGCAGACCCGGGTGCCGCTCTACCGGCGCGCCGAGGGCTTCGGCTTCCCGGGCGTCCGCGTCGACGGCAACGACGTCCTGGCCTCGCTCGCGGTGACCCGGTGGGCGCTGGAGCGGGCGCGGCGCGGCGAGGGACCGGCGCTCATCGAGGCGTACACCTACCGGATGGGCGCCCACACCACCTCCGACGACCCCTCGCGCTACCGCCACGACGACGAGCGCGTCGCCTGGGAGGCGAAGGACCCGATCCTGCGTCTGCGCCGCCACCTGGAAGCCGCACACCACGCGGACGAGGGATTCTTCGCGGAACTGGAGACGGAGAGCGAGGCGTTGGGCAAACGAGTGCGCGAAGTGGTCCGTGCCATGCCGGACCCGGACCGGTTCGCCCTCTTCGAGCACGCGTACGCGGACGGGCACGCGCTGGTCGACGAGGAGCGCGCCCAGTTCGCCGCGTACCAGGCGTCGTTCGCCGACGCAGAGGGGGGTAACTGAGATGGCCGAGAAGATGGCGATCGCCAAGGCGATCAACGAATCGCTGCGGCACGCGCTGGAGACCGACCCGAAGGTCCTCGTCATGGGCGAGGACGTCGGCAAGCTCGGCGGTGTCTTCCGGGTGACCGACGGTCTGCAGAAGGACTTCGGCGAGAGCCGCGTCATCGACACCCCGCTCGCCGAGTCCGGCATCGTCGGCACGGCGATCGGCCTCGCGCTGCGCGGCTACCGCCCCGTGGTGGAGATCCAGTTCGACGGCTTCGTCTTCCCCGCGTACGACCAGATCGTCACGCAGCTCGCGAAGATGCACGCCCGCGCGCTCGGCAAGATCAAGATGCCGGTCGTCGTACGCATCCCCTACGGCGGCGGCATCGGCGCGGTCGAGCACCACTCCGAGTCCCCCGAGGTCCTCTTCGCCCACGTCGCGGGGTTGAAGGTGGTCACGCCGTCCAACTCCTCGGACGCCTACTGGATGATGCAGCAGGCCATCCAGAGCGACGACCCGGTGATCTTCTTCGAGCCCAAGCGCCGCTACTGGGACAAGGGCGAGGTGGACACCGAGGCGATCCCCGGTCCGCTGCACGCCGCGCGCGTGGCCCGCGAGGGCACCGACCTCACCCTGGTCGCCTACGGCCCGATGGTGAAGCTCTGCCTGGAGGTGGCCGACGCCGCCGCCGAGGAGGGCCGGTCCCTGGAGGTCGTCGACCTGCGCTCGGTCTCCCCGCTGGACTTCGACACGGTCCAGGCGTCGGTGGAGAAGACCCGCCGCCTGGTCGTGGTGCACGAGGCGCCGGTCTTCCTCGGCTCGGGCGCGGAGATCGCCGCGCGGATCACCGAGCGGTGCTTCTACCACCTGGAGGCCCCGGTGCTCAGGGTCGGCGGCTACCACGCGCCGTACCCGCCGGCGCGTCTTGAGGAGGAGTACCTGCCCGACCTGGACCGGGTGCTGGACGCCGTCGACCGCTCGCTGGCGTACTGAGGAGAGGCCGTGACGACGATGACGGAAAGGGCCGTGGGTTCGGTGCGCGAGTTCAAGATGCCCGACGTGGGCGAGGGACTCACCGAGGCCGAGATCCTCAAGTGGTACGTCGAGGTCGGTGACACGGTCACCGACGGGCAGGTGGTGTGCGAGGTCGAGACGGCGAAGGCCGCCGTCGAGCTGCCCATCCCCTACGACGGAGTCGTCCGCGAGCTGCGCTTCCCCGAGGGCAGCACGGTGGACGTGGGTACGGCGATCATCACCGTGGACACCGGGGGCGGGGCCGCCGAGCCGGCCCAGGAGACGGTGGCGCCGGAGCCGGCGGCCGCGGAGCCGGAGGCCGAGCCGCAGGGCCGCCAGCCGGTCCTCGTCGGCTACGGGGTGGCGACGTCCTCGACCCGCCGCCGCCCGCGGAAGCCGCAGGAGGCACCCGCCGCGCAGGGAAGCCCAGCGGTCCAGGCGCCCCGGCCCGCCGCGCAGGCACCCGCCGGGCAGACACCC
>NZ_JAVRHI010000157.1:0-12713 GCF_034105845.1 Streptomyces sp. CRN 30
GGGTGGCCGGTACGCGCGCGTACCGGCCACCCCACGCCGTCCACCCTGAGGCCGCTCCTCGGCATCCCGCTCTCAAGCCGCCTCCCGGCGCTCCCCCACCGCGAGCGCCGCCAGTGCCGAGGACACCGCGGCGGACGCGTGCAGGTCGAGCCGGGTACTCGTGCCCCGCGCGGCGTGCCGCAGTTCGTCGGCGGCGAGCGACAGCAGCTGGGGCAGCAGGTCGGTGCAGCGCCGGGCCACCCAGCCGGTGCCGGCGGTGGCCAGCCACCACAGGCTCGCGGACCGGGTGGGCGCCGGGGAGCAGGGCTCGGTCGAGGGCGCGGGTCCCCGCGCGATCCCGTGCCCGGCGAGCAGCGCGTGGCTGCGCGCGGCGAGTTGCCGGTGCCCCCGCTCCCCGGGGTGCAGCCGGTCCGCGCTCCACATCGCGCGGTCGGTGACCCAGTCGCCCTCCCCCGCGTGCAGGTGCAGGGCGCCGTGGCGTTCGGACAGCGCGTGGACCACGGCGTTGACGGCGCGCTGCCGCCGGGCCAGCGGCTGGGCGAGCGCTCCCGGCAGTCCCAGCATGGTGCCGGGGTCGGGCAGACAGGCGGTGAGCAGGACCGCGCCCTGGCCGACGGTCGCCGCGTAGACCTCGTTCAGCCGGGCGGCGACGGTCCGGATGTCGAAGGTGCGGCGCAGGGTGTCGTTGACGCCGACGACGACGGAGACGAGGTCGGGCCGCAGGGCGAGCCCCGCGGGCAGTTGCGTCCGGAGTACGTCCTTGGTCAGCGCCCCGCTGACGGCGAGGTTGCGGAACTCGGCGGCCGGTTCGGTGCCTTCCGCGACGAGCCCCGCGGCGAGGAGGGCGGCCCAGCCGCGCCAGCCGCCCGCCACGGGATCGCCGACGCCCTCGGTCAGCGAGTCGCCGAGCGCCACGTACCGCAGCCGTCTCATGCCACGCCCTCCGGTACGACGGGACGGACGGCGGCGGGCCCGACCCGGAGCCGCGGCGCGTCGTGCGCGGCCAGGAACGCCGCGACGGCCGTGTCCCAGCCGAAGCACTCCGCACGCGCGCGTGCCGCCCGGCGCCGGTCGCGCACGGGGCGCCGCAGCAGCAGGCCGACGGCGTCGGCGAACGCCTCCCCGTGGTCGGCGGCGACGGCCCCGGCGGACCCGATCACCTCGGGCAGCGCCGACGACGCGCTCGCCACCACGGGCGTACCGCAGGCCATCGCCTCCAGCGCGGCGAGTCCGAAGGTCTCGGCGGGTCCCGGGGCGAAACACACGTCGGCGGACGCCTGGAGCGCGCCGAGCAGGTCGCGGTCGGCGACGTGGCCGAGGAAGGCCACGGGCAGCCGCCGCTCCCGGGCCCGCTGTTCGAGCCGGGCGCGCAGCGGTCCGTCGCCGGCCACGACCAGCACCGCCCGCCGGCCGCGCCGCAGCAGCGCCTCCAGCGCGTCCAGCGCCGTCCCGGGCCGCTTCTCCACGGACAGCCGGGAGCACATCACGAGCAGCGTCTCGTCCCCGCGCGCGTACCGCTCCCGTACCCGGGCGTCCCGCAGATCCGGGTGCCGGGCGGCGAGGTCGACGCCGAGCGGGGCGCGTACGACGTTGCGCGCCCCGATCCGCAGGAACTCCCGCTCGGCGAACTCGGTGGTGCACACCACGCGCGCGTACGCGTGTGCCGTACGGGTGTTGAGGGCGTCGGCGGCGCGGCGGGCGCCTTCCTCGGGCAGGCCCCAGGTGCGCAGCACGCCGTCGGCGGTCTCGTGGGAGACCATCACGGCGGGAACGCGGGCCCGCCGCGCCCATTTGCCGGTCCAGCGCAGCGTGGTGCGGTCGGAGACCTCCAGCCGGTCGGGGGCCAGGTCCTCCAGGAGGGCGGCGAGGCGGCGTCTGCCGGTCAGGACCCGGTAGCCGCCGGTGCCGGGCAGCGGCGGGCCGGGGAGGGTGATGACCCGGCCCTGTTCGGTGTCCCGGTCGTCGGCGCGTTCGCCCGGGACGACGAGGACGGGTTCGTGGCCCGCCGCGCGGTAGCCCTTGCCCAGTTCGCGCAGCGCGGTGCGCAGGCCGCCGGAGGCGGGGGCGACGAAGTTGGCGAGCCGGACGATCCGCAGGGCGCTCATGCGGCCGGCACCGCCTTCCGGTCGGCGAGCACGTCGGTGTAGTGCCCGATGAGGAGGTCGCCGACGGCGGCCCAGGTGCGGCCCTCGACGGTGGCCCGTCCGGCGGCCCCGAACGCGGCGCGCCGGGCGGGGTCGGCGGCCAGCGCGGCCACGGCGTCGCGTACGGCGGTCGCGTCGCGCGGCAGCACCAGCAGACCGGTGCGGCCGTGGTCGACCAGGTCCAGCGGTCCGCCGGCGGCGGGCGCGACGACGGGGACGCCACCGGCCATGGCCTCCTGCACGGTCTGGCAGAAGGTCTCGAAGGGGCCGGTGTGGGCGAAGACGTCGAAGGAGGCGAAGTGGCGGGCGAGGTCGTCGCCGGTGCGGCGGCCCGCGAAGACGGCGCCGGGCAGGGCCTGTTCGAGGCCGGCGCGGCTGGGTCCGTCGCCGACGACCACGACGCGCACGCCGTCCAGGGCGCAGACGCCGGAGAGCAGTTCGACCTGCTTCTCGGGGGCGAGGCGGCCGACGTAGCCGACGATCAGTTCGCCGTCGGGGGCGAGTTCGCGGCGCAGCGCCGCGTCGCGCAGTCCGGGCCTGAAGCGGGCGGTGTCCACGCCGCGCGGCCACAGCCGCACCCGGGGCACGTCGTGGTCCCGCAGGTCGCGCAGGGCGGCGGTGGAGGGGGCGAGGGTGAGGTCGGCGGCGGCGTGCACGGAGCGGATCCGCCGCCAGGCGGCGGCCTCGCCGGCGCCCATGTACGTACGGGCGTAGCCGGCGAGGTCGGTCTGGTAGACGGCGACGGCGGGGACGCCGAGCCGGGCGGCGGCGGCCATGCCGCGTACGCCGAGGACGAAGGGGCTGGCCAGGTGGACGACGTCCGCGCGGTGTGCGGCGATCGCCGCGGCGAGGCGGCGGCTGGGCAGGGCGACGCGGACCTGGGGGTAGCCGGGGAGCGGGAGGGAGGGGACGTGGACGACCGGGCACGGCGCGGCCGGGCCGGGCCGGGTGCCGGGGGCGGGGGCCGGGGCGACGACGAGGGGCGTGTGACCGCTGTCGACGAGGTGCCGGGCGGTCTGGAGCGCGCAGTGAGCCACGCCGTTCACATCGGGGGGAAAGGACTCGGTCACGATGACGACACGCATACCGGTGTTGTCGCCGGGCTGGACGTGGCCACGTCAACGTGGATCTGTCCGGCCGAGGAACGTCCCATGAGCGTTGCCCCGTCCGCCCGCCGGGGTCGGCCCCCGGCCACACCCGTCCGGCCCGCGGGTCGTCCCCCGTTCACGCGCGCACGCCGGACCCGGTCCGGCGCCGCCCGCGCGGCCGGCGCGTCAGCGCCGGTTCCGCTCCGTTCACGCGGCGGGCGCGTCGGGTCCGATCCTGCTCCGTACGGCGGTCTGCACCTCGGCCTCCTCGGCGGGGTCGGCGGCGAGCCTGCGCAGGCGTTCCACGACCCGGTTGTCGCCGGTCTCGGCGTGCCGCGCGGCCACCTCGCGGGTGGTCTCCTCGCAGTCCCACAGGCACTCGACGGCGAAGCCGGCGGCGAAGGAGGGGTCGGTGGCGGCCAGGGCGCGGGCGGCCCGGCCGCGCAGGTGGGAGGAGGCGGTCTCGCGGTAGACGTGCCGCAGCACGGGTGCGGCGCAGGCGATGCCGAGCCGTCCGGTGCCGTCGACGAGGGTCCACAGGGTCGGCGCGTCGGGGCCCTCGCCCCGTACGGCCTCGCGCAGTGCGGCGAGGACGAGGTCGCGGTCGGCGACCGTGCCGCGGCAGGCCAGTACGCGTCCGGCGGCGGCGCCCAGCGGGTCGGGGCGGCGGGCCCAGCCCCGGGCCCGGTCCACGGCATCGACACCGCTCATGCGTTCGAAGGTGGCGACGGCGGCCTCCACGACCCCCGTCGTGCCGGTGGCCACGGCGTTCTCGATCAGGTCGAGGGCGGCGGGGTCGTCGGTGTCGGCGAGATAGCGCAGCGCGGTGCAGCGGGCGGCCTCGGAACCGGACCGGGCGGCCTCAAGGATCTCGGGCCGGTCCTCGGGACCGGCGACGGCCGTGAGGCAGCGCGCGGCCGGCACGTACAGGGCGGCGCCCCGCTCCAGCCCCTGCTGGGCCCAGTCGAAGACGGCGCTCACACTCCAGCCGGGCCGGGGCCCGGCGGGCCGCAGCTGCCGCTGCCAGCGGTCGAAGCAGCCGGCCTCCTGAGCGGCACGCACGCGCGTGGCGATCGCCTCGCGGGAATCCTCGGCCCACAGCCGCCAGGGCCGCGGTTCGAAGGCGTCGCGTACGGCGGCGGCCAGTTCGGCCTCGCCCTCGGGGTCGGCGGGGAAACGGGCGAGCACGGGTTCGGCGAGGGCGCGCAGGCCCGCGTCGTCGTCCCGCAGGGCCAGCTCGTCCAGGGCCCAGGCCCAGTTGGTCCCCCGCGCGGCGTACCGGCGCAGCAGCAGCAGCGCGTCCCGCCGGCCGTACGAGGCGAGGTGTCCGAGGACCGCCAGGGCGAGTCCGGTGCGGGACTCCTCGGTGTCGAGGACGTCCTCGGCGTCGAAGAGGTGGGCCTCGATGGCGTCCAGCCCGCCGTCGAGGTCGAGGAAGAGACGTGCGTAGTAGAGGGAGCGGTTCTCCACCTGCCAGTCGTGGCGGGGGTCCCGCAGCACGCAGTGGTGGAGGGCCGCGAGCGCCTCCGCGCGGGGCGCGGTGAGCGCGTGCAGCGTGCCGTCGCCGCGACCGCGCTGCAGCAGGCCCAGCAGCGTGCCGCTGGGCGCTATGAACGGATCGAACATGGGAAACAGCCTCACATCAAGCGTCGACGCAACCGGGGAACACGCGTTACCTGGCCGCGCGACAGCACGTCGGAGAGCCCGCCGTCTCTTGCTTGCCGAAGACCATTTTCCTCTGCCTCTCGTCGGTGGCCCTTGCGGACCGGGGCACGGTCCGCGCGGTGCGGCAACACCTGCCCAGCCGTCACGTCCGTGAACCACGTCGTCATGATGACCCGGCGCTTCGTCCTGCCGCGACCGAAATTTCGGCGGCCCCGTACCGCCTCCCCCGTTTTCCGTGTGCTGTACGGCCTGTTGTGGCCGGGAGGGCTCGATGAGCCCTTCGTCACTGCTCCCCGAAGAGTCTCAGCAGTTCCCGCCGGTCGAACATCCTGGCCGTGTCGAGGGCCGAGGGGGTGCCCGCCGAGGGGTCGGCGCCGGCCTCCAGGAGCGCCTCGATCACCTCGGTCTCCCCCTTGAAGACGGCACCCGCGAGGGGGGTCTGCCCGCGGTCGTTGACCCGGTCGGCCTCGGCGCCGCGGGCCAGCAGGGCGCGGACCGCGTCGGCATGGCCGTGATAGGCGGCGAGCATGACCAGGGAGTCGCCGCGGTCGTTGGTGAGGCCGACGGGGACTCCCGCGTCGACGTAGGCCACGAGCGGTTCGGTCTGCCCCTGCCGGGCCAGGTCGAAGATCTTGGTCGCCAGTTCGACGACCTCGGGGTCGGGAGCCTCGCTCATGGCCGGACCACCTCTCTGGGGACGTTGGTGCGTGGGTCCGTACGCGCGTGGCCGCGAGCGGTGCGGCCCGTACGAGTGAATCGCCAGGGTACTGGCTCGCGGAGCGTGCGGTCCGGGGCACCCGAGGTAAAGATCACC
The DNA here is from genome assembly GCF_034105845.1 of Streptomyces sp. CRN 30. NCBI lineage: Bacteria > Bacillati > Actinomycetota > Actinomycetes > Kitasatosporales > Streptomycetaceae > Streptomyces > Streptomyces sp. CRN 30. The sequence goes on from NZ_JAVRHI010000157.1 coordinate 5,712, forward strand.
ACAGCCCGACCGGCCCAGGAGGCGCTCCGCCACGCGGGGTAAATCGACCATTTTTCACCCAGTTGCACCTTTAATCGTATAGATACATGCTGTGATCCTGGAAGTACTCATGGTGACTGTCCCCGCGAACCAGGAGAACTCACATGATCCTCTCGATCTCAGGCGTGGTCCTGCTCGGCGTCGTCCTCTTCATCTACTTCCGCAAGGACGGCCTGAAGGCGTCGCACATGGTGGTGGCCATGCTGTTCGGCTTCTACCTGGCGAGCACCGCGATCGCCCCGAGCATCAAGGCGGGCGGCGAGAGCCTCGCCGGCCTCCTCGGCGGCTTCAAGTTCTGATCCCCGTCCGTCCCGTACGCACTCACAGGAGGCAGCAGTGGCCCGGCGCCCCCTCCCCCGCATTCTGAGCAACGGCGGCGCGCGGCTCGCCCGGAGCCGGGTGCTGGCCCGGACGGCGGCCGACAGCGCCACCGACGTCCTCCAGCCGCTGATCACGATCGCCCGCGGTCTGCGCCGACTGGCCGCGGCCGCGCGGCTCAGGTGGACCGAGACCCCCAAGGACCGGCGCGGCGCGCTGCTCTTCCTGGTGGCCTCGGTCGTCCTGGTCGTGGCGCTGATGCCGTACGGCCCGCTGCTCGCCGCCGTCGCGCTGATGGCGGCGGCGGCCTGGCAGGGCCGGGACCGCACCCCGCCGGAGCCGGAGGGCCCCGACGACACCCGGGCCCAGCGCCTCTCCTCGCTCTACGAGGCACTGGTGCCCTACTTCTCCCTCGCCGAGGACCCCGACCCGCTGTACACCCACGGCGGAGCGTGGGAGAAGGCGTTCCCGGCCTACGAGTTCGACGACGACGGCCGCTTCGCGCACCTGGTGGTGCACTACCCGGCGTACTTCACCGACGGCGAGGCCGCCGCCCGCGCCCGGATCGAGCACCTGCTCACCGCGAAGGCGGGCCGGGGCCGCGAGTACCGCTTCACCTGGGACGAGGAGGCCAACCACCTCACCCTGACCGTCCTGCCCCCGCTGCCGACGGACCTCGTCGCCCAGCGTTTCGTCACCGCGCCCGGCGAGACGGTCCTGGGGTTCACCGACCCCACCCGCGTCCAGCGCACGCTCCCGCTCACCCACGGCGAGGAGCGGCGCGACGTACCGCCGGTCGTCTGGCGCACCGGGGTCCGCTCCACCGAGCCCCACCTGCTGGTCCTCGGCCGGCCGGGCACCGGCACCTCCACGCTGCTGCGCTCGGTCGCCCTGCAGGCCCTGCACCACGGCGGTGACCTGCTGATCGTCGACGGCGGCGGCACCGGCGAGTACGCCTGCCTGACCGGGCGCGACGGCGTCCTGGCCGTCGAGTGCGGCCTCACCGGGGTGCTGACCAGCCTGGAGTGGGCGGCGCAGGAGACGGAACGGCGGCTGATCGCCGTCAACCGGGCCCGACAGGAGGGCCGGCCCGCGCCGGAGGACACCCGGCGCCCACTGTGGCTCCTGCTGGACCGGCCGAGCGCGTTCTCGCTCCTGTCCGGCACGGACGGCCGGGGGGACCCGCAGTCCCTGCTCCAGGTCCCGCTGCGGCACGGCCGGGCCGCGCACGTCACGGTCGTCGTGGCCGACCAGCTCGACGCGCTGGACACGCTCGGCGACGCCGTACGGCAGCACACACGCGCGCGTGTCGTCCTCGGCGCGGCCGGTGCCGAGGAACTGACGGCGGCGCTCGGGGCTCCCCCGCAGACGACGCCCGTCGAGCAGGTCCCGCCGGGCCGGGGGTACGCCCGGCTCGGCACCGGGCCGGTCCACCGCCTCCAGGTGCCGGCCGCACCGGACCCCTACGACGACGCCACCAGCGACGCCCACCGGCAGACGGTCCTGGAGCTGCTGCCGCCGCGCACGACGCCGGCGGACGGGGAGCACGTACCGGAACCGGACGGTCCGGACCCGGCTCCCGAGCAGGCGCCGGAGAGGAAGTCGGTGCCCACCCTCGTCAAGGCGGAGCCGCCCCAGGACGCGCCGTCGGAGACGCCGCCGGAGACGCAGCCCGAGCGGGACCCGGCGTCCGAGGGCGAACCGGATCGGGCACCGGAGCGGGCCCCGGAGACGGAGACGGAACCGGCCAGGAAGCCGGTCCCCACCCTCATCAAACCCGGCACACCCGCCTGAGACCGCTCGGACCCGGCACACCCGCCTGAGACCGCTCCCCGCGCGTACGCCCCCTGCTTCCCCCAGGGGGCGTACGCGCGTCACGCCACGAACGTGCGGGGGCCCTCCGCCCCGCCGCCGCTGCCGACGCCACCCCTCTCGACCAGCCGTGCCGCCGCCGCCAGCCGGACGGCGGCCTCGTCGGCCACCGCGCCGCCGACCGTGAACGGGAGCCGCGCGTAGCCCTCGAAGGCACCGTCGACACCGAACCGCGGCCCGGACGGCACCCGGACGCCGACCCGCTCCCCCGCCTCGGCGATCCGGGACCCGGACAGACCGCCGGTGCGCACCCACAGGGTGAGCCCGCCGCGCGGTACGTCGAACTCCCAGTCGGGCAGCTCCCGCCGTACCGCCGCGACCAGCGCGTCCCGGTTCTCCCGGGCCTGTGCGCGGCGCAGCTCCACGGCCCGCTCCCAGCCGCCGGTGGCGAACAGCCAGTTCACGGCGAGCTGCTCCAGGACCGGGGTGCCCAGGTCGGCGTAGGCGCGCGCGGAGACCAGGCTGCGGATGACGTCGGGCGCGGCCCGCACCCAGCCGATGCGCATACCGGCCCAGAACGCCTTGCTGGCCGAGCCGACGGTGACGACGGTGGAACCGGCCGGGTCGAAGGCGCACACCGGGCGCGGCATCGGGGTGTCCTCGTCGAGCCGCAGCTCGCTCATCGTCTCGTCGGCCACGAGCACCGTCCCGGCGGAGCGGGCCGCTTCGACCAGCCGCCGCCGCTGGTCGTCGTCGGCGAGCGCGCCGGTCGGGTTGTGGAAGTCGGCGACGACGTAGGCGAGGCGCGGCGCGGCGTCCCGCAGGACCTGGCGCCAGTGGTCCATGTCCCAGCCGCCCAGGTGCCCGGCCATGGCGACGGGCACGAGCCGCGCCCCCGCCTCGCGCATCAGCTGCAGGATGTTGGCGTACGAGGGCGACTCGACGGCGATGCGTTCGCCGCGGCCCCCGAAGAGGTGGCAGATGGCGTCGATCGCGCCCATCGCGCCGGTGGTGACCATGATCTGCTCGGGCATGGTGGGGATGCCCCGCGCGGTGTAGCGGTCGGCGATGGTGGCGCGCAGCGCGGGCAGCCCCGCCGGGTAGTCGCCGTGGGTGTGCGCGTAGGGCGGCAGTTCCTCCAGGGCGCCCTGTACGGCCCGGGTGAGCCAGGGCTCCGGCGCGGGCAGCGCCGCGCAGCCGAGGTCGATCACCGCGCCGAGCGCCTCGGGCGGCAGCGGTTCGAGTCCCCGCGCGGGGAGCGGGTTGCCGGCCGGTACGGCGGTCCAGCTGCCCGCTCCGCGCCGGGACTCCAGGAAGCCCTCGGCGCGCAGGGCCTCGTAGGCGGCGGCGACCGTGGTGCGGCTGACGGAGAGGGCGAGGGCCAGTTCGCGTTCGGCGGGCAGCCGCGCGGCGACCGGTACGCGCCCCTCCAGGACGAGCAGCCGGACGCCGTCGGCCAGCGCGCGGTAGGCGGGCGGGCGGCGGGTGCCGGGCCCGGCCGGGCGCTCCTGCTGCGAACCGAGCAGCCGGGCGAGCTGAGCGGCTCCCACCGCCGAGGTCCACTGCGCCATGGAAATCAGTCCACCTTCCCCGGATTGGCCATGGATGGTTCCTGCATCCAAGCCACAGGGTGTCACGAGTCAGGCCACTCACACCACAAGGGGGACACTTCATGTCCACGCGCCGGTCCCAGCCGAGACGCCTCACCCGGCGGCTCACCCAGCTCTACGGCGGTCTCGCCCTCTACGGGGCAAGTTCGGCGCTGCTGGTCCGCTCCGGCCTCGGCCTCGAACCCTGGAACGTGCTGCACCAGGGTCTGGCGGAGCTGACGGGACTGTCGATGGGCGTCGTCCTCACCCTCACCGGCGCGGCCGTGCTGCTGCTGTGGATCCCGCTGCGGCAGCGGCCGGGCCTCGGCACGGTCTCCAACGTCCTGGTGATCGGCGCGGCGATGGACGCGACGCTGGCGGTGGTGCCCGACGCCGGCGGCGCGGTGGCGCGGATCACGTTCCTGACGGCGGGCATCGTCCTGAACGGCATGGCGACCGGTCTCTACATCGCGGCCCGGTTCGGCCCGGGGCCGCGCGACGGACTGATGACGGGACTGAACCGGCGTACGGGCCTGTCGGTGCGGCTGGTGCGGACGGCCGTGGAGATCACGGTGGTGGTGACCGGCTTCGCCCTCGGCGGCACCGTCGGCGTCGGCACCCTGCTGTACGCGGTGGCCATCGGCCCGCTCGCCCAGCTGTTCCTCCGTGTGTTCGCCGTCCCGGCGGCACCCCCCGGCAGCACGGTGGTTGCCACCGGTCAACCCCGCGAGGCCATACTGCGTCGGTGACCACCGCGATACGCCATCCCTACCTCGACCACCCCGGCCCGATCGCCTTCGCCCACCGGGGCGGCGCGGCGGACGGCCTGGAGAACACGCTGAGCCAGTTCCGGCGGGCGGTCGAGGCGGGCTACCGGTACATCGAGACGGACGTGCACGCCACGCGCGACGGCAAGCTCGTCGCCTTCCACGACGCGACGCTCGACCGGGTCACGGACGGGACCGGCCGGATCGCCGAGCTGCTGTGGAAAGACGTGAGCCACGCGCGCGTGGCGGGCACCGAGCCCCTCCCCCTCTTCGAGGAGCTGCTGGCGGCCTTTCCCGACGTCCGCTGGAACGTCGACGTCAAGGCCGAGGCGGCCCTCGTGCCCTTCCTCGACCTCGTCGGCCGCACCCGCTCCTGGGACCGCGTCTGCCTGGGCTCGTTCTCCGAGGCGCGGGTGGCCCGCGCCCAGCGGCTGGCCGGGCCGCGCCTCGCCACCTCCTACGGGACCCGGGGCGTGCTCGGGCTGCGGCTGCGCTCCTGGGGCGTGCCGGCCTCGCCGCGCCGCTCGGCGGTGGCCGCCCAGGTACCGGTCTCCCAGTCGGGCGTCCCGGTGGTGGACCGCCGCTTCCTCGACGCGGCCCACGCGCGCGGGCTGCACGTGCACGTGTGGACGGTGAACGACCCCGACCGCATGCACCGGCTTCTGGACCTGGGCGTGGATGGCATCATGACCGATCACATCGACACACTGCGCAAGGTCATGGAGGACCGCGGCGTCTGGGTCTGACGACCCGCGCGGCGGGCCGGGGACGTCGCGCTTCACGGGGAGGCGAGGGCACGGGTGGGCACCGACACCGTGCGGACGGAGGCGGCCGACGGGGCCGCCGGACGCCGGCGCGAACAGCGCGGCTGGTACTTCTACGACTGGGCGTGCTCCGTCTACTCGACGAGCGTGCTCACCGTCTTCCTCGGCCCCTATCTGACGTCGGTCGCCGAGTCGGCGGCGGACGCGGACGGATACGTCCACCCGCTGGGCATACCCGTGCGGGCGGGGTCGTTCTTCGCCTACTCGGTCTCCCTGTCGGTGATCGTGGCGGTGCTGGTGATGCCCCTGGTGGGGGCCGCGGCCGACCGCACGGGCCGCAAGAAGCCGCTGCTCGCCGCGGCGGCGTACACCGGGGCGGCCGCGACGACCTGCATGTTCCTCCTGGACGGCGAGCGCTATCTGCTCGGCGGCCTGCTGCTGATCGTCGCCAACGCCGCGCAGTCGGTCGCGATGATGCTGTACAACTCCTACCTGCCGCAGATCGCGCCGCCCGAGGAGCGCGACGCCGTCTCCTCGCGCGGCTGGGCCTTCGGCTACGCGGCCGGTTCCCTGGTCCTGATCGTCAATCTGGTCCTCTACACCGCGCACGACTCCTTCGGCCTCACCGAGAGCGCCGCGATCCGGGTCTGCCTGGCGTCGGCGGGCCTGTGGTGGGGCGCCTTCGCGCTGATTCCGCTACGGCGCCTGCGGGACCGGCGGGCCCCCGCGCGGGAGGCGGCCCTGCCGGGCTTCCGGCAGCTGGCGGCGACCGTGCGCGACATGCGCCGCCACCCGCTGACGCTGGCCTTCCTGCTGGCGTACCTCGTCTACAACGACGGCATCCAGACGGTGATCTCCCAGGCGTCGGTCTACGGCTCCGAGGAACTGGGGCTCGGCCAGTCCACGCTGATCGTGGCCGTCCTGCTGGTGCAGGTGCTGGCCGTGGCGGGGGCGCTGCTGCTCGGGCGGCTCGCCCGGCGGTACGGCGCCCAGCGTACGATCCTCGGTTCGCTCGTCGCCTGGACGCTCACACTGGCGGCCGGGTACTTCCTGCCGGCCGGGGCGCCCGCGTGGTTCTTCGTGCTGGCCGCCGGCATCGGCCTGGTCCTGGGCGGCAGCCAGGCGCTCTCCCGCTCCCTCTTCTCCCACCTCGTCCCCCCGGGCAAGGAGGCCGAGTACTTCTCCGCGTACGAGATCAGCGACCGCGGCATGAGCTGGCTGGGACCGCTGCTGTTCGGACTCACCTACCAGCTGACCGGCAGCTACCGGGACGCGATCATCTCGCTGGTGGCGTTCTTCGTCATCGGTTTCGTGCTCCTCGCGCGGGTACCGGTACGGCGTGCGATCGGCGACGCGGGCAACCCGGTCCCCGAAAGGATTTAGCACTTGGCGCGAAAGGGCGGTAGTGTACGCCTTTGGCCTGCCAGGCGTACCGTTACTGCGCGTCAAAGGTGCCGAAACGCTGGGTGACATCCCGCAACGGATGTGACATACCGGGCGCCTGTGGGTACTGCACTGGTTGACAAGGCTGCGGCTACGACGGCGACACATGGCCCCGGAACGGGACTCGGGACGGGAATCTTTACCGCCGACCGGACGTTGACCGGATGACGACGACAGCGACACCTGTCCTGTGGGCGACAAGCCCGGGAGGCACGATTCATGAGTGAGCGAGCTCTTCGCGGCACGCGCCTCGTGGTGACCAGCTACGAG
>NZ_JAVRHI010000158.1:0-19910 GCF_034105845.1 Streptomyces sp. CRN 30
CGCGGCGCACGATCCACCGCGCACCGCGTGCGCAGAGCCACCCGTCCGGACACGGAGTGCCCGGTGGACGGCGCTCGGCCGGGCCGGGGACGGACCCCGCGTATCCGCCCGCCGGAACCGGCCCTCCCCCAGATCCGCCCCGCCCCCCGACCCCGCGGCCCCGCGCGGAGCGGGACGCCCCGCTCTCCGGCATCGCGCTGCGCCGTCGAAGGTCCCCGCACTCGGCAGGCCGGTGCGGACGGCACACGGCCCACCGCCGCGGGCCCCGCTCAGCACGTGCCTCACACCGTCGTGGGGTCGGGCCTCCGGGTCAGTGCCGCGGCGGCCGCGCCGACCAGGCCCGCGTCCGTGCCCATCTGCGCGGGCGCCACGGTCAGTTGCTGCACGAAGGACAGGGTGGCGTAGTTCTTCAGGGCCGCGCGCAGGGGGGCGAGGAGGACGTCGCCGGCCTTGGCCACGCCGCCGCCGACGACCGCTATGTCGATCTCGACGAGGGTCGCGGTCGCCGCGATGCCCGCGGCGAGCGCCTGCGCGGCCCGTTCGAAGGAGGCCAGCGCCACGGGGTGTCCGGACCGCGCGGCGGCGGCCACGGCGGCGGCCGAGGCATCCCCGTCCGGCCCGGGCCGCCAGCCGCCCTCCAGCGCGCGGCGCGCGATGTTGGGCCCGCTCGCGATGCGCTCCACACAACCGCGGGAGCCACAGGGGCACAGGTCCCCGTCGAGGTCCACGGAGATGTGCCCGATGTGACCGGCGTTGCCGGTGGGACCGGGGTGCAGCCGCCCGTCCAGGACCAGCCCGCCGCCGACGCCCGTCGACACCACCATGCACAGCGCGTTGTCATGACCGCGGGCCGCTCCCTGCCAGTGCTCGGCGGCCGTGATGGCCACGCCGTCGCCGATCAGTTCCACGGGCAGCCCGCCGGTGACCGCACGGACCCGGGCGACCAGCGGGAACCCGCGCCAGCCGGGCACGTTCACGGGGCTCACCGTGCCGGCCGAGGCGTCCACCGGACCGGCGCTGCCGATACCGACGGCCCGGGTCCCGCCCCAGAGCGGGGAGGCGGTCAGCTCGCCGAGCACCTCCTCGACGGCGCGCATCACGGTCTCGCCGTCCCGCTGCGCGGGCGTGGCGCGCAGGCCGCGCACCAGGATCCGGCCCTGGCCGTCCACCAGCGCTCCGGCGATCTTGGTGCCGCCTATGTCGAGCGCGGCCACGAGGTCGGTCTGCATGAGTGTCAGTTCTCCCGCTGCTGTGGCGTCCTGGGGTCGCATTCGGGTTCCCCGGCCGGGAGGACGCCCGCTGGAGCGCGTCCCGTGTGGGACGCGGGCCGGAGATTGCGGTGGACAGTGTCCCCCGCTCGTGACAACGTTGTCCAGGCTCTATGCTCGACGGCACATCGTCATACGAGCCCACGGATCGACGCGTCCCGTTCGACGGAACCGTGACCCGCAGGACCGTGGACAACAGAACAGGATCCGCATCGTGCCCGAGACCGCCCGCCGACCCGCCGGCCGCTACGGCAACCGCCCGACGATGAAAGACGTAGCCTCGCGCGCGGGGGTCGGGCTCAAGACGGTCTCCCGCGTCGTCAACGGCGAGCCCGGCGTCACCGCGGACACCGAGCGCCGGGTACAGGAGGCGATCGAGGCACTGGGCTTCAGGCGCAACGACAGCGCGCGCGTGCTGCGCAAGGGCCGCACGGCCAGCATCGGCCTGGTGCTGGAGGACCTCGCGGACCCGTTCTACGGCCCGCTCAGCCGTGCGGTGGAGGAGGTGGCGCGCACCCACGGCGCCCTGCTGTTCAACGGCTCCAGCGCGGAGGACCCGGGCCGTGAGCAGGAGCTGGCGCTGGCCCTGTGCGCCCGCCGGGTGGACGGGCTGGTGATCATCCCGGCCGGCGACGACCACCGCTACCTGGAGCCGGAGATCAGGGCGGGCGTCGCCACGGTGTTCGTGGACCGCCCGGCCGGGGGGATCGACGCCGACGTGGTGCTTTCGGACAACCACGGCGGCGCCCGGGCCGGCGTCGCCCACCTCGTCGTCCAGGGCCACCGCCGGATCGGCTTCATAGGCGACATGCCGGGCATCCACACCGCCGCCGAGCGGTTGCGCGGCTACCGGTCGGCCATGGAGGACGCGGGCATACCCGTGGCGCCGACCTGGACGTCGCTGGGCGTCACCGACCCCGAACGGGTGCGCCGGGCCGCCGAGGAGATGCTCTCCGGACCCGAGCCCGTCACCGCGATCTTCGCGGGCAACAACCGGGTGACGGTCACGGTCGTGCGGGTGCTCGCCGAACTCGACCGCCCGGTCGCCCTCGTCGGTTTCGACGACTTCGAGCTGGCCGATCTGCTGCGGCCCGGCATCACGGTCGTCGCGCAGGACGCGGGCCGGCTCGGCCGTACCGCCGCCGACCGGCTCTTCCGCCAGCTCGACGGCGCGCTCGTCGCTCCGGAGCGCATCGAGCTGCCGACCCGGCTGATCACCCGCGGCTCGGGCGAGCTGCCGCCGGCCGACTGATCCACGCGTCGCCTGCCGGGCCGACGGCGCACGACGACGGCCGGGCGAACGGCGGGAGGACCAGTCCGAGTCGGGGCATCGGCGTGTCGGCCGGGTGAGCCGGAACCGGCCGGGGCCGGGGGGACTGTCCGCGGCGATCCCACTCGCCCCGGGGGAGCTGTCCGCGGCGATGCGGCTCGCCCCCGGCGGGGACGTCACGCGGCCGTCCCGGGGCGCACGACCGCGCCCGGCCGCCCGGCCGGCCCCTGGTTCCAGACCCGGTCAGCTCATCCCGCGGCGCGGCCCGGCGCCGCGAATCCCTCCAGGTCGGCCCGTGTCAGGCCGTCGGCCGCCCTCGTCACCTCCTCGGGGTCGAGCGCCCCGCAGTCCAGGCCGCGCAGCAGGTACCCGCCGAGGGCCCGGGCCGTCGCGGGCTCGTCCAGCACGTCGCCGCCGACACGGTGCGCGTAGCGTGCGAGGCGCGCCGCGGCCCGCTCGTAGCCCTCCCGGTAGAAGGCGAAGACCGCCGCGTACCGGGTCGGGAGGTGGCCTGGGTGCATGTCCCAGCCCTGGTGGAAGGCGCGGGCCAGGGCGCGCCGGGTGAGCCCGTAGTGCAGCCGCCACGCCTCGTGCACCCGCTCGGCCGGACCGACCGGCAGCACGTTGGTGGAGCCGTCCGAGACGCGTACGCCGGTGCCCGCGGCCGCCACCTGCATGATCGCCTTGGCGTGGTCGGCGGCCGGGTGGTCGCTCGCCTGGTACGCGGCGGAGACGCCGAGGCAGGCGCTGTAGTCGAAGGTGCCGTAGTGCAGTCCGGTGGCGCGGCCCCCGGCGGCCCGGATCATGCGGGCCACGGTCGCGGTGCCGTCGGCGGCGAGGACCGCCTGGCTCGTCTCGATCTGGATCTCGAACCCGAGCCGCCCGGGTTCGAGGCCCCACGCCGCCTCGAACGCCTCCAACAGCCGCACCATGGCGGTGACCTGCTCGGCGTACGTCACCTTGGGCAGGGTGAGGACCAGTCCCGCGGGCAGCCCGCCGGCCGCCATGAGGCCGCTGAGGAAGATGTCGAGGGTGCGGATCGCCCGGTCCCGGACCGGTGCCTCCAGGCACTTCGTGCGGATGCCCGTGTACGGGGCGGCCGTGCCCTCCGCGTACGCCCGCGCCACCAGCCGGGCCGCCCGGGCCGCCGCCTCGTCCTCCTCGGCGTCGGGGCGCGCGCCGTAGCCGTCCTCGAAGTCGACGCGCAGGTCTTCGACCGGTTCCCGCTCCAGCTTGGCGCGCACACGGTCGTGGACCTGCTCGGCGAGGTGGCCGGGGAGGCCGAGCACGGCCGCCAGGGAGGCCGCGTCCGGGGCGTACGCGTCGAGGGCGGCGAGGGCTTCCCCGCCCCAGGTGCGGACGGTGTCCGCGGTGAGGACGTCACCCGGGACGTAGACGGTGTGCACGGGCTGGCGGGTGCCGGGGTCCCCCGGATAGTGGCGGCGCAGTTCGGCGTCGACCGGGGCGAGGAACGCGCCGATCTCCTGGCCGACGGCACGGGCGAGACTCGTCGTGACTTTCTCCTGGTGGCCCTGCCCCATCCCATGGCCTCCCGTTTTCCGCTGTACGGAACGAGCGATCCGTCGCCGGAAGTTACCGGCCGGTCTTCCCCGCGGTCAACACCCCCTTGCCGCACCGTCCGCCCCGCCTACTCGGCATGTTCACGTCCATCTGGCAGCGTTTGCACCGGAGTACGCACGACACGCCCCGAAGCAGCCCCCGCCGCCCCGCCGAAGGAGCCCTTGTGCCGCACCACAGCCGAGTCACCCGCCGCCTGGGCTTGAAGAGCGCGCTGGCCACCGCGGTCACCCTGCCGCTGTCCGGTACGGCGCCGACCGCCGCCTCCGCCTCCGCCCCGGCCGGGGAAGGCCGCGGCAGCCGCCTGGAGGTGATGTCGTTCAACCTGCGCTTCGCGAGCACGGCCGAACCCCACAGCTGGGCCGCCCGCAGACCGGTGGTGCGCGCGCTGCTGCGCCGGGAGCGCCCGCACGTCATCGGCACCCAGGAGGGCCTGTACCAGCAGGTGCGCGACATCGAGGCCGATCTGGGCGAGGCCACCGGTGGCCGTTACGACTGGATCGGCACCGGACGCGCGGGAGGCAGCCGCGACGAGTTCATGGCGGTCCTCTACGACACCCGCCGACTGGCCCCGCTGGAGTACGACCACTTCTGGCTCTCCGACACCCCGGACGTGATCGGCTCCAACACCTGGGGCGGCGGCTCCGTCCGCATGGTCACCCGGGTCCGCTTCCGCGACCTGCGCGACGGCGACCGGGAGTTCCACGTCCTGAACACCCACCTGGACAACGCCAGCCAGCACGCACGCGCGCGTGCCGCCGCGCTGACGGCAGAGCAGATCGGCCGGTTGGACCGGTCGCTGCCGCTGGTCGTCACCGGCGATTTCAACGTCCCGGCCCACGGGAACCCGGTGTACGACACGATGCTCGGCGCCGGACTCGCCGACACCTGGGACGCGGCGGCCGAGCGCAGCGCCCTGTACGCCACGTTCCACGGCTACCGGCCGCTGGTCCCGGACGGCGACCGCATCGACTGGATCCTGGCCACCCCGGGCGTGACGGTGCACCGGGCGGCGGTCAACACGTACGCGAGGGCCGGGCAGTTCCCCAGCGACCACCTGCCGGTGCAGGCGTCGCTCACCCTCGGCTGACACGGGCGAGGCCCCCGCGACCGTACGGCGCGTGCGCGCCGGTCGCGGGGGCCTCGGTGCGGCCCTGGAGCGGGACTTCAGCCCTTGCGGGCCTTGATCTCCTCGGTGAGCTGCGGGACGACGTCGAAGAGGTCGCCCACCACGCCGTAGTCGACCAGCTCGAAGATCGGGGCCTCGGCGTCCTTGTTGACCGCGACGATCGTCTTCGAGGTCTGCATGCCGGCCCGGTGCTGGATCGCGCCGGAGATGCCGGAGGCGATGTACAGCTGCGGGGAGACGGACTTGCCGGTCTGGCCGACCTGGCTGGTGTGCGGGTACCAGCCCGCGTCGACCGCGGCGCGCGAGGCGCCGACGGCCGCGCCGAGAGAGTCGGCGAGGGCCTCGATGATGCCGAAGTTCTCGGCACCGTTGACGCCGCGGCCGCCGGAGACCACGATCGCGGCCTCGGTCAGCTCCGGGCGGCCCGTGGACTCGCGCGGCGTACGGCCGGTGACCTTGGTACCGGTGGCCTGCTCGGAGAAGGTGACGGACAGCGCCTCGACGCCGCCCGCGGCCGGGGCGGCCTCCACGGCGGCCGAGTTCGGCTTGACCGTGATGACCGGGGTGCCCTTGGAGACGCGCGACTTGGTGCTGTACGCGGCGGCGAACACCGACTGCGTGGCCACCACGCCCTCGTCGCCGGCCTCGAGGTCGACGGCGTCGGTGATGATGCCGGAGCCGATGCGCAGCGCGAGGCGCGCGGCGATCTCCTTGCCGTCGGCGGAGGACGGCACCAGCACGGCGGCCGGGGACACCTGCTCGTAGGCGGCCTGCAGGGCGTCCACCTTCGGTACGACCAGGTAGTCGGCGTACTCGGCGGCGTCGTGGGTGAGAACCTTCACCGCGCCGTGCTCGGCGAGCGCGGCGGCGGTGTCGGCGGCGCCGTTGCCGAGGGCGACGGCGACCGGCTCGCCGATCCGGCGGGCCAGGGTGAGCAGCTCCAGGGTGGGCTTGCGGACGACACCGTCCACGTGGTCGACGTAGACGAGGACTTCAGCCATGGGACTTCTTCTCTCCTGCTTGCGGTGAGGTGTGCGGGACGGGCGGCTCGGCGGGGATCAGACGAACTTCTGGCCCGCGAGGCTGCTCAGACGAACTTGCGCTCCGCGAGGAAGGCGGCGAGCTGCTTGCCGCCTTCGCCCTCGTCCTTGACGATCGTGCCGGCGGTGCGCGCCGGGCGCTCGTCCGCGGCGTCGACGACCGTGTAGGCACCCTCCAGACCGACCTCCTCGGCGTCGAGGTCCAGGTCGGACAGGTCCCAGGACGTGACCGGCTTCTTCTTGGCGGCCATGATGCCCTTGAAGGACGGGTAACGCGCCTCACCGGACTGGTCGGTGACGGACACGACCGCCGGGAGGGAGGCCTCGAGCTGCTCGGAGGCGGCGTCGCCGTCGCGGCGGCCCTTCACCGTGCCGTCCTCGACGGAGACCTCGGAGAGCAGGGTGACCTGCGGCACGCCCAGGCGCTCGGCGAGCAGCGCGGGCACCACGCCCATGACGCCGTCGGTGGACGCCATGCCGGAGATCACCAGGTCGTAACCGGCCTTCTCGACGGCCTTGGCCAGCACCAGGGAGGTACCGATGGCGTCGGTGCCGTGCAGGTCGTCGTCCTCGACGTGGATCGCCTTGTCGGCACCCATGGACAGCGCCTTGCGCAGCGCGTCCTTGGCGTCCTCCGGGCCGACGGTCAGTACGGTGACCTCCGCGTCGTCGGCGTCGTCCGCGATCTGCAGGGCCTGCTCGACGGCGTACTCGTCGAGCTCCGAGAGCAGACCGTCCACGTCGTCACGGTCGACGGTCAGGTCATCGGCGAAGTGCCGGTCGCCGGTGGCGTCGGGCACGTACTTCACAGTGACAACGATCCTCAAGCTCACGCCGGCTCTCCTACTGCATCGTCATTTCCGGGCTGCCTTCCGGGCTGCCTTTCCTGCAAGGCAGCATAGGCGCCGCAGGCGGCCTGTCCCCGCCGGGGCGGCCCGCGCCCGGAAGGCCAATATTACTCGCCAGTACATCCACTGCCTGCCCGCTGGGCAAGCGCCGTGAACTGTGACCTTGACAACGCTGCGTAATCGGTCAGGTGGCGTCCCGGAGCCCGTTGTAGCGCCCCTGGTGGTACAGCAGCGGACGCCCCGTGCCGGACGGGTCGCCGAGCACCACCTCGGCGAGCACGATCCGGTGGTCCGCCGCCGGAACCCGCGCCACCACCCGGCAGACCAGCCAGGCGAGGACGCCGTCGAGCACCGGGACCTCCTCGGGGCCGGTGCGCCAGCCGGTGGGCGCCGCGAAGCGGTCGGCGCCGCTGCGCGCGAAGGTGGCGGCCAGCTCCTGCTGGTGCTCGCCGAGTATGTGCACGCCGACGTGGCCGGCCGTGGCAAGCACCGGCCAGCTGGAGCTGCCGGTGCTGATGCCGAAGGAGAGCAGCGGGGGCTCCGCGGAGACGGAGCTCAGCGAGGTCGCGGTGAAGCCGACGGGGCCGGACGGGCCGCGCGCCGTGATCACGGCGACTCCGGCCGCGTGCCGCCGGAAGACGGAACGCAGCAGGTCGGGAGAGGTGAGCCGGGGGTGGGGGGTACCGAGACCGGGTCCGGCGGCCGTCATGGGGATGCCCTTCTGCGGGAGGCGACGCGGGGTCCGTGGTTGCTCAGGGGCGCTCAGCGGCCCGGACAGCACGCGCTCGCCGTACGGGCGAGGTCCACGTGGACGCGCTTGAAGAGACGGAGTTCCCGGGGCATACGGTCAGGCTGACGATAGGTGGCGCGTACAGTCAAGTGGCTCCCGGGATGTGGGAGGTACGGCACCGACCGTGTTCCACCAGGGACCGGGTGCCGAACGGGACGGACCGGATGCCGTACGGACGGGACCGCGTGCCGGGCCGCCCGGCCCCCGGGAGGCGTCACGAGACCCCGACCGCCTCGCCGAGCGCCGCGATCACGTCGGCCTTGCGCGGCTGTCCCGCGGCGCGGCGCACCACGCGCCCGTGCGCGTCCAGGACGAACACGGTCGGGGTGCCGAGGACCTCGAGTGCGCGCACCAGGGCGAGGTGCCGTTCGGCGTCGATCTCCACGTGGGCGACCCCGGGCACCATCGCGGCCACCTCGGCGAGCACCCGGCGGGTCGCCCGGCAGGGGGCGCAGAACGCGCTGGAGAACTGGACGAGCGTGGCCCGCTCTCCGAGCTCCTCCCCCAGTTCCGCCGCGCCCAGCCGTACGTCCCCGTCCTGTCCGCGCACGTCGCCGCTCCCGTTCCGCCGTCGTCCCGGCGCCCCGGCCCGGGTCCGCCGTCCGCTTCAGCGTCCGGGGTGACGCGGTGATTCCCGGCCGGGACGGGATCTCCCGCACCACGCGTCTCCGGGGTGATCAGGGGCGGGACGAGCAGGGGCGACGTGACGAGGATCTCGCCATTCTGGGGCACCGGGACTGGTTGTCCGTCCGTTTGATGGGGCACCATCTGCGCTATGCCGTAAACCTACGGCAGCGTAACTTTCCCGCCGGGAGTCCCCTTCCCTCCCCGGCAGAGAGAAGGGTCCACTTCGTCCATGGCTGAGCTTGTCTACCGTCCCGCCATCGGTGCCGCCCTCACGCTCTTCAAAGCCTGGGACCTGAAGATCGACTGCAAGGGCTCGGAGAACATTCCACGTTCGGGCGGCGCGGTGCTGGTGAGCAACCACATCAGCTACCTGGACTTCATCTTCGACGGTCTCGCCGCGCTGCCGCAGAAGCGGCTGGTGCGCTTCATGGCGAAGGACGCGGTGTTCCGGCACAAGGTCTCCGGTCCGCTGATGCGCAACATGCGGCACATCCCCGTGGACCGCTCGCGGGGCGAGGCGGCGTACGCGCAGGCCTTGGACTCGCTCAGGTCCGGTGAGATCGTGGGCGTCTTCCCGGAGGCCACCATCTCGCCGTCGTTCACGCTGAAGAGCTTCAAGTCGGGCGCCGCCCGCCTGGCCCAGGAGGCGGGCGTGCCGATCGTCCCGATGGCGCTGTGGGGTACGCAGCGACTGTGGACCAAGGGCCACCCGCGCAACTTCAGGCGCAGCCACATCCCGATCACCATCCGGGTCGGCGAGGCCATCGAGGCGTCCAAGGACAAGTACGCGGGCGCGCTCACCCGGCAGGTGCGCGACCGCGTCCAGGAACTGCTGGAGGCCGCGCAGCGCGCCTACCCCGTCCGCCCCAAAAGCCCCGGGGACACCTGGTGGGTCCCGGCGCACCTGGGCGGCACGGCCCCCACTCCGGAGGAGGTACGGGCGGCCGACGCCCGCTGACACGGGAACGCCCGCCCCCGCTCAGGGGGCGGGCGTGGTGATCCGCGCGCGCCCGCTGTCGCCGTCGGAGAGGAACGACGCCAGCCGCTCCCCCTCCTCGACCACGGCACCGCGGTCGGCCGGGGCGAGGCCGCGCAGCGGCCGGACCGTCACGGTCCCGGACTCGACCCGCCAGGTCGCGGCGGTCCGGCCGTCGACCAGCACCACGCGTTCACCGGCGACCGAGAGGCCGCGGTGGGCGTCGTCGATGATCCGGCCGCGGTCGTGGTAGCCGAGGACCGCGTTGTCGAACGCCGGCAGGAACCGGACGGGGGCGGGCGTGTCCGGTGCCGGGCGCGGTGCGTCCGGGAGGTCCAGCAGCTCACGGCCGCGCTCGTCGCGGAAGACGACCAGTTCCTCCCGCAGGGCCGACACGGCGGCCGGCAGCCCGGCGAGGCCGCACCAGGCGCGCAGATCGGCCGAGGCGGCGGGGCCGTACGCGGCCAGGTAGCGCCGTACGAGGGCCCGGCCGACCGGGTCCGAGCCGTCCGGGGCGGGCGGGGCGGGCTCGCGGCCCAGCCAGGAGGACAGCAGGACGTTGCGCACCCCGCCCTTGGCGCGCCACAGCCCGCGCGGCGGTGCCTGCGCCACCGGGACCAGGGCGGCGACCAGCATCTCGCCCAGTGGCCGCCCGCCCGGCACGTGCCCGCCCGGCCGGCGTGCGTCGACCGCGCGCACCAGTTCGCTCATCGTGCGGGGCTCACCGTCGGCCATCACCGCCCGGCCCGCCGCGGCGAGTTCGTCGAGGTCCACGCCCGCGAGTTCCCGGCGGTAGGTGCCGAGGACGCGCTGGCGCAGCATGGCGTCGAAACGGGTCCGCCAGGCCAGGACGTCGTCCGCGGTGAGCAGGTGCACGGTGCGGCGCATGAGGTGGGTGCGCACCACCCGCCGTTCGGTCAGCAGACCCGAGAGCGCCGTGGGGTCGAACGCGCGCAGGCGCGACCAGAGTCCGACGTACGGCTCCTGCGGTTCCTGCGCCTGCAGTCCCCCGAGGTGGGCGACGGCGTCGAGGACCGGCAGGTCGGCCGGGTCGAGCAGCAGCTGCCGGGCGAGTGCGGCGCGGTTGAGCGCCCGGTCGTCCAGAACGGGCGCGCGCCCACCGCCGCGCGCCGGCGTGCGTTTCCTCACCGCTGCTCCCTCGTCCCCATGGGCTCTCGTCTCCCCGCCTTCCGTCCGGTCAGGACGCCTCGTACTCACTGACGACGTCCAGGACCCAGGTGACGCCGAACCGGTCCCGCAGCATCCCGTAGAGGGACGCCCAGGGCGCGGGCCCGAGCGGCCGCAGGACGGTCGCGCCCGCGGAGAGTCCTTCCCAGTACCCGGTGATCTCCTCGGCCGCCTCGCCGCGGACCGAGACGAAGAAGGCGTTCTCGCCCTGGCTCCACGGCAGGTGCGCGG
Source organism: Streptomyces sp. CRN 30 (assembly GCF_034105845.1). NCBI lineage: Bacteria > Bacillati > Actinomycetota > Actinomycetes > Kitasatosporales > Streptomycetaceae > Streptomyces > Streptomyces sp. CRN 30. The sequence goes on from NZ_JAVRHI010000158.1 coordinate 10,946, forward strand.
GCACGTCGTAGGCCATGACGCGGAAGCCGTTGCCGGCGGCCACCTGTCCCCACATCACCTGGTCCGCCGCGGACGGCTCCTGGACGTTCCCGGTGTCCGCGTACGTGACCACGGCCACCTCCCCGCCGAACACGGACCGGTAGAAGGTGAGCGCCGCGCGGGCGTCGCCGCGGAAGTTGAGGTGGGTGACGGTGCTGACGGACATGGTTCGGCTCCTCGCCTGGTGGGTCCCGGCCGGGCGGCTGCCCTGCTCGACGACCAAGGTGTCAGGGGAAGCGGTCAGGTTGTGACCGCTTCTCCGGGCAGGATGGATGTCATGCAGAAGACCTCAGCGCGACTGCTGTCGCTGCTCTCGCTGCTCCAGGCGCGCCGGGACTGGCCGGGGGCGCTGCTGGCCGAGCGGCTGGACGTCAGCCCGCGCACCGTGCGCCGCGACGTGGACCGGCTGCGTGAACTCGGCTACCCCGTCGTGGCGGTGAAGGGGCCCGACGGCGGGTACCGGCTGGGCGCCGGCAGCGAGCTGCCTCCGCTGCTCTTCGACGACGAGCAGGCCGTCGCCCTCGCCGTCGCCCTGCAGACCGCCACCGGCGGCGCCGGCCTGGAGGAGGCCGCGGCACGGGCGCTGCACACCGTCCGGCAGGTCATGCCCGCCCGGCTGCGCCACCGGATCGACACCCTCCGGGTCACGTCCGTCGAGCGGCCCGCGGACCGGCCGCACCCGCGGGCCGACGGCGGTGCGCTCGCCGCGATCGGCGCCGCCGTGCACGCCCGCGAGGTGCTCCGCTTCGACCACCTCCCGGCCGCCCCGCCGGAAGCGGGCCGGGACACCGGCGCTCCGCCCCGCCGGGTGCAGCCCCACCACCTCGTCACCCGGGGCGGACGCTGGTACCTCGTCGCCTGGGACCTCGACCGGGAGGACTGGCGCACCTTCCGCGCGGACCGGATCGTCCCGCGTACGCCCACGGGGCCCCGCTTCACCCCGCGCGCGGTGCCCGGGGGTGACGTGGCCGCGTTCGTCGCCGGCCGGTTCCGGGGCGCCGACGGGCCCGGCGACTGGCCCTGCCGCGGCGAGGTGATCCTCGGCGCGCCCGCCGCCGCCGTGGCCCCGTACGTCCGGGACGGAACCGTCGAGGAGTACGGCCCCGACCGCTGCCGGCTCGTCCTGGGCTCCTGGTCGTGGACGGGTCTGGCCGCCGCCCTCGGCGCGTTCGACGCCGACATCGAGGTCGTCGGGCCGGCCGAGCTCGAGGAGGCCTGCGCGCGCCTGGCCCGCCGCTACGCCGGGGCCGCGTCCGGCGTGCCCACCGGGCAGCCTTGAGGGCCCGTCGGCCCGCCCCCCTCAGAGTTCGGTGGGCAGCGTCCTCCAGAGGTACGGCCGGTCGGGGGCGGCCCGCAGCGCACCCAGCACGGCGGGGTGCGGCGCGGCGTACAGCAGCGGGTGGTCCACCTCGCCGGCCTCCGGGTCGACGGGGAAGGCCAGCCGCTCGCCGTCGAGGGAGAAGCGCGCGTCCACGCCCGGCTTGTTGCCGCGGGGGTCCTGCCGGTGCCAGGCGCCGTTGAAGCGCACCGCGACCAGACCGTGCACCACGTGGCCGCCGTCGTCGTGCGTCAGCCGCTGGTAGCAGAGCGCGGTCGGGATGTCCTCGGCCCGCAGCAGGGCGGCCAGGGCATGGGCCTTGGCGTGGCAGATGCCGGTGGCCCGCTCCAGTACGTCGGAGGCGCGCCAGGTGACACGCGGGTCCCCGGAGTCCGCCGAGTGCGGGATGGCGTCCCGTACGAACTCGTAGGCGGCTCGTGCATATCCATACGAGTCGTCCACCTCTTGGGCCAGGCGCGCGGCCGTCCGCCGCACCTGCGGGTGGTGGTGATCGATGGCCTCGTCAGCGGCCAGATAGGCGGAGAGTTCGGGCGTGTCCTGGGTCAGCTCCATGTCGGCAGAGCATAGAAATGCGATCACCCGGAGTCAATTAATTTCCAGGTAACCGCATAGCTATGCACGACATGCCCGGCCGCTGCCTACCGCGCCGTCTCCTCCTTCAACGCCGCCAGGAAGCCGTCCACGTCCTCCTCGGTCGTGTCGAAGGAGCAGACCCAGCGGACGTGCCCGACGGCCTCGTCCCAGAAGTAGAAGCGGTACCGCTTCTGCAGGCGCTCGGCCGCGTCATGCGGCAGGCGCGCGAACACGGCGTTGGCCTGGACGGGGTACAGGATCTCCACGCCGTGCACGGCGCGCGCGCCCTCCGCCAGGCGCCGCGCCATCTCGTTGGCGTGGCGGGCGTTGCGCAGCCACAGGTCCTTGGCGAACAGCGCCTCCAGCTGCGCCGACACGAAGCGCATCTTGGAGGCGAGCTGCATGGACAGCTTGCGCAGGTGCTTCATCCGGCGCACCGCGTCCTGCTCGATCACCACGACGGCCTCGCCGAACAGCGCGCCGTTCTTCGTCCCGCCGAGGGAGAGGATGTCGACGCCCACCGCATTGGTGAACGTGCGCATCGGGACGTTGAGGGAGGCGGCCGCGTTGGCGATCCGTGAGCCGTCGACGTGCACCCTCATTCCGTGCGCGTGGGCGTGCTCGCAAATCGCCCGTATCTCGTCCGGGGTGTAGAGGGTGCCCAGTTCGGTGGACTGGGTGAGCGAGACCACCTGCGGCATCGCGCGGTGCTCGTCGTCGAAGCCCCAGGCCTGGCGGTCGATCAGCTCGGGGGTGAGCTTGCCGTCGGGGGTGGGCACCGTGAGCAGCTTCAGGCCGCCCATCCGCTCGGGGGCGCCGCCCTCGTCGACGTGGATGTGCGCGCTCTCGGCGCAGATCACCGCGCCCCAGCGGTCGGTCACGGCCTGCAGCGCGAGGACGTTGGCGCCGGTGCCGTTGAAGACCGGGTACGCCTCGGCCGTGGCCCCGAAGTGGCTGCGGACGACGCCCTGGAGGTGCTCCGTGTAGGCGTCGCCGCCGTACGCGACCTCGTGCCCGCCGTTGGCCAGGGCGAGCGCGGCGAGCACCTCGGGGTGGGCGCCCGCGTAGTTGTCGCTGGCGAAGCCGCGGACCCCGGGGTCGTGACGGCGCCGGGCATCGGTCTTCGGAGGGTTCACGGCTTCTCGGTCAGCCACAGGCGCGTCCCGTTCACTTCGGCGGCGGGCCGCTCCCAGACATCGGCGACGGCCTCGGCGAGGTCGCCCACGTCCATGAAGCCCGCGAACTTCGCGTTGGGGCGCTCGGCGCGCATCGCGTCGTGCACCAACGCCTTCACCACCAGGATCGCAGCCGCCGCCACCGGCCCCTGCTCGCCCCCCGCCCTGCGGAAGCCGTCCGCCATCGCGAGCGTCCACGCCTCGGCGGCGGCCTTCGCGGCCGCGTACGCGGCGTTGCCCGCCGTCGGCCTGCTCGCGCCCGCCGCGCTGATCAGCACGTAGCGACCGCGGTCGCTGCGCTGCAGCGCGTCGTGGAAGGCGAGCGAGGTGTGCTGCACGGTGCGGACGAGCAGCTTCTCCAGCAGGTCCCAGTCGGCGAGGTCGGTCTCGGCGAAGGTCGCGCTGCCGCGCCAGCCCCCGACGAGGTGGACGAGGCCGTCCACCCGGCCGAAGTCCTTCTCGACGCGGGTGGCCCAGTCGCGGGCCGAGCGCGCGTCGAGCAGGTCGACGGTGTCACCGACGACCGTCGCGCCGCCGTGCGCGTAGCGGGCCGCGTCGACGGCTTCCGCCAGCCGCTCGGGCTCGTTGTCCGCGCCGACGACGGTCGCCCCCGCCTCGGCCAGCCGCAGCAGCGCGGCGCGGCCCGCGGGTCCGCCCGCGCCGGCCACCGCGACGACCGCGCCGCTCAGCGGGCCGTTGCCGTTTCCGTTCCCCATGTCCGTCTCCTGAGCAGTGCGGGCCGCGGCGGCGCCGGTGACGCTCACGCGGCGGCCCGCTCGGCGGTCCGTGCCGTGATGCCCTCGGTGGCGGCGATCACGTGCTTGAGCTTCTTGGCCAGCGCCTCGTAGAACATGCTCAGCGGAAACTCGTCCGGGAGCACCTCGTCGACGAGCTTACGGGGCGGCAGTGACAGGTCGAGCGCTTGTGGGCCCTTGGCCCAGGTGGAACCCGGGTGCGGGGCGAGGTAGGCGGAGACCAGCTCGTACCCGGCGAACCAGTGGACGAGTTTCGGCCGGTCGATGCCGTCGCGGTAGAGCTGCTCGATCTCGGCGCACAGCCGGTTGGTGACCTGCGGGGCGCGCTCCCAGTCGATGGAGAGCCGGTTGTCGGTCCAGCGCACGACGTCGTGCCGGTGGAGGTAGGCGAAGAGGAGCTGGCCGCCGAGACCGTCGTAGTTGCGGACGCGCTCACCGGTGACCGGGAAGCGGAACATCCGGTCGAACAGCATCGCGTACTGCACGTCGCGACCCTGCGGCACCCCGTCCTCGGCCAGCTTCACGGCCTCCTTGAAGGCGGTGAGGTCGCAGCGCAGCTCCTCCAGGCCGTACATCCAGAACGGCTGGCGCTGCTTGATCATGAACGGGTCGAAGGGCAGGTCGCCGTGGCTGTGGGTGCGGTCGTGGATCATGTCCCACAGGACGAAGGCCTGCTGGCAGCGGTCCTGGTCGGCGACCATCTCACGCACGTCGTCGGGCAGTTCCAGGCCGAGGAGTTCCACGGCCGCCCCGGTGACGCGACGGAAGCGGGCGGCCTCGCGGTCGCAGAAGATGCCGCCCCAGCCGAACCGCTCGGGAGCCTCGCGCACGGCGATGGTCTCCGGGAAGAGCACGGCCGAGTGGGTGTCGTAGCCGGCGGTGAAGTCCTCGAAGGTGATGCCGCAGAACAGGGGGTTGTCGTAGCGGGTGCCCTCCAGTTCGGCCAGCCAGTCCGGCCAGACCATGCGCAGGACGACCGCTTCGAGGTTGCGGTCCGGGTTGCCGTTCTGCGTGTACATCGGGAAGACCACGAGGTGCTGCAGACCGTCCCGGCGGTCGGCGGCGGGCTGGAAGGCCAGCAGGGAGTCGAGGAAGTCGGGCACCCGGAAGCCGCCGTCGGCCCAGCGCCGCAGGTCCTCGACGAGCGCCCGGTGGTACGCGGCGTCGTGCGGCAGCAACGGCGAGAGCTCCTCGACCGCCCGCACGACACGGCCCACGGCCAGTTCGGCGTCCGCGGGGTCGGGGGCGCCGTCGGCGTCGAAGTCGACGGAGCCGTCCTTGGACTGCCATGGCCGGATCCGCTCCACGGCATCCTTGAGCACGGGCCAGGTCGGGTGATCCACCACCCTCGCCACGGGAGGAACTCGCTCCTCCGCACCCACGGACACAAGAATTTCCGTCATGACCCACCCTCCACGGGAGAACCTCGCGTGGGAACACCGTATGTAGGCCAGGATCGTTCCCGCAAGGCCGTCGACAGGAAGTTATGCTGCTCAATCATGCGTTCGCCGAACATTTTCCTGCCTCGCTCCACCTCGGACAGAAGGTGGACGGCGTTCGCTCCCTCCGGACCCGCACCGGTCAAGCGTCCGCGCGACGCGCCCACCCAGGGGTGACCGGATCTCCGCCCTCGCCGGCCGGACGCCCTCCCCCGCCCGTGCCGTACGGCTCGTACACGCCCCCGCGGAATCGGACGCGTGCGTGGACCGGAGGACTACGCTGCGGCCTTGCCGCGTGGAGCCGCCTCCTCCGCCCACGCGGACCGAGCCGCCGTCGACGGAAGCGAGTCGCGCCTTGAACTTCCTCACCATCGGTCACCGCGGAGTGATGGGCGTCGAGCCCGAGAACACCCTGCGCTCCTTCGTCGCCGCGCAGGCCGCGGGCCTCGACGTCATCGAACTCGACCTCCACCTGAGCAAGGACGGCGCCCTCGTCGTCATGCACGACGCCGACGTGGACCGTACGACGGACGGCAGCGGCCCGATCGCCGAGAAGACCCTCGCCGAACTGCGCGCCCTGGACGCCGGCCGCGGGGAGCGCATCCCGACCTTCGAGGAGGTCGTGGACGCGGTGGACGCCCCGTTGCAGGCGGAGATCAAGACCGTGGCGGCGGCCCGGTCGCTCGCCGAGGTCATGCACCGGCGGGACCTGGTCGCCCGGGTGGAGGTGCTGTCCTTCCACGACGAGGCGCTGGCGGAGATCTCCCGGCTCGTGCCCGGGGTGCGCACCGCGCTGGTGGCCAGCCGTTACGGCACCGACGTGGTGGAGCGGGCCACGGCGGTCGGGGCCGGCGCGCTCGTGCTGAACATCCGGCGGCTGACGCTGGAGGTCGTCGAACGGGCACGCAAGGCGGACCTGAGGATCATCGGCTGGGTGGTGAACACCCAGGACCACCTGCGGCTGGTGCGCGCCCTGCAGCTCGACGGCGCGACGACCGACTACCCGGAGATCAAACGCACCGGCCGCTTCACCGCGTGACGGCGCCGCGCGCTGATTCCGCCGGGAACACGACGAAGGCCCTCACGCCAGCTCCTTGACCAGCAGCTCGAACACCAGGTCGTCCCGGAGCGGAATGCCGAAGCGTTCGTCGCCGTACGGGAACGGGCTCGTCCGTCCCGTACGGCGGTAGCCGCGCCGCTCGTACCAGGCGATGAGGTCCTCGCGCGCGGAGATCACGGTCATGTGCAGCTCCGTCGCGCCCCAGCTCTCCCGCACGGTCCGCTCGGCCTCCGCCAGGACGGCCCTGCCCAGTCCGGCGCCCTGCAGCGCGGGGTCGACCGCGAACATCCCGAAGTAGGCGTGCGCGCCGCGGTGCTCCAGCTGGCAGCAGGCGACGACGGTGCCGTCGCGTTCGGCGGCGAGCACCCGGCTGCCGGGCGCCCCGACGATCTCCCGCACCGCCTCGCGGTCGGTGCGCTGCCCCTCGAGGAGGTCCGCCTCCGTGGTCCACCCGGCCCGGCTGGACTCCCCGCGGTAGGCCGACTCGACCAGCGCGACGAGGGTGTCCACGTCGGCGCCGGTGGCATCACGGAAGGTCAGTCCGGTGACGGTGCGGTCGGCGGTGTCGGCGGTGTCGGCGGTGTGCATGGGATGCGGCTCCTGTCGCGGTACTCGGCTCGAGGCACCGTCGAGCGTAGTCCCCGGAGCACTAGGCTCCGCCGCATGGTCCACGTACTGAGCAGTCGCATCCTCCTGCGCCCCACCGACCCCGAGCGCTCCCGTGCCTTCTACGGCGAACAGCTGGGGCTCGCGGTCCACCGGGAGTTCGGCACCGGCCCCGAGCGCGGCACGGTCTACTTCCTGGGCGGCGGCTTCCTGGAGGTCTCGGGCCGTGCGGACGCCGCACCCTCGCCCGCGCTGAAGCTGTGGCTCCAGGTGGCGGACGTGGCCGCGGCGCACACGGAGCTGGCGGCCGCCGGGGTGGAGGTGCGCAGACCCCCGGTGCGGGAACCGTGGGGGCTGGTCGAGATGTGGATCGCCGATCCGGACGGCACGGAGATCGTCCTGGTGGAGGTGCCCGCCGACCATCCGCTGCGGTACCGGCCGGGGATCTAGACCGCCCCGGCCGGTCCTCGGAACGATGCGGGTACGGAACAACGATTCTGCGGCCCGGTCCCCCAAGGTCCCTCAGGGCCGCAGATAGCCCAGCCGGCCCTCCAGCTGGATCAGCAGTTCGCCCAGCAGCGCGGCCAGCTCGCGCTGCCCCTCGACGCCCACCCCGGACAGCACGGCCGACTCGTAGCCGAGCTGCTCGGGGATGATCGTGTCGACGAGCTCCCGTCCGGCGTCGGTCAGCCGGACGTGGGCCACGCGCCGGTCACGGTCGTCGCCGCGCCGCTCGACCAGGCCCCGCTCGGTCAGCTGTTTGAGCCGCTTGGTGACGGCGGCGCCCGAGGAGAAGGTCTCCCGGGCGATCTCGCTCGGGGTGAGTTCATGGCCGGTGCGGCGCAGGGTGCCCAGGACGTCGAACTCGGGGCGGGTGAGCCCGGCGCGGCGCAGCGGCGCGTCCTCGGCCTGCTGCAGCAGGGCGGCGCAGCGGTTCACCCGGCCGATGATCTCCATGGGACCGGTGTCCAGGTCCGGGTGGACGGCCTGCCACTGGCGCACCACCTTGGCCACCGTGTCACCACCGGCCACCGGAGCGGGCGGGCGCGGGGGCGGCCCGCCGTTCCCGTCCGCTCCGGTGACCGTCCGTCCGACCGCGCCGTCCGCCGCGCCCGTTCCCCCGCTGCCCGCCGTCATGCCTCTGCGCCCTCCGGAGTGTGTCGGTTCCGCTGTCGTACCGTCGCCGCGAGCGTACGATGCCCGGCCTGTTCCGCGCTCATCACCTCCTCCTCGGGCAGGGCCCGCCGCCACCACTCGCCGGCCGCGGCGTCGGCGGTGGTCCGCAGGTCGACCAGCGCGGCGGCGAGGTCCCGGCGGGCGGCGTCCAGCGCGGCGGGGGCCGCGGACGCGTCGGCAACCGTCCGCTCCGCGCGCGTGCGGGCACGCCGCACGGCGTCCAGGGCCCGCTGCAGGCGGTCGCCCGCGCGCCGGTTGGTGACGGCGACCGCCGCGAGGAAGCCGACGAGCGCGCCGACGACGGTGTCCAGGACCCGGTCGGTGATCAGCTCACCGGCGGGCTGGACGTGCGCGAACTCCGTGACGAGCAGGGCCATGGGGGTCACGCAGACGGTGCCGAGCCAGTAGTTGCGGCTGATCAGGGCCTCGGCGCCGAAGTTGAAGGCGAGGCAGCACAGTACGAGGGCCAGCGGGCCGAGGTGGGCGAGCGGGGCGACGGCCGCGAAGACCAGCACGCCGACGACGTTGCCGACCACGCGCTGCACGGCCCGGTTCCAGGTGAGGCTGAGGTTGACCTGGTACAGCGAGGCGGCGGTGACCAGGGCCCAGTAGGGGCGGCCGACGCCGATCGCGAGGGAGGCGTACCCCGCGAGGGCACAGCCGAGGGCGGTGCGCACGGCGACGGGGGCCACCGGGCCGAGCCCGCGCCACCACGGCGGTGTGGGCGTCGCCCGGTCGATCTCGGCGCCGAGCACCTCGTCGGCGGCCTCCCCCAGGTCGCCCGCGCGCGGGACGGCGCCGGT